>JAJRTM010000498.1 GCA_024278285.1 Planctomycetota bacterium | reverse complement strand
GATTCAAAACATAAAAAAACAGGAACGATCAGAAGCATCTGCCAAAGTTCGTGATGACCTGATCGGAAAATACTTTCCGGAAGGAGAAACAGAAGATTCTCAGGGACGAACACTCGGACAACTTAAAGATGCGATTTATCACGTAGGAAACGAAATTCGTCGAGATTTAACCCTCAGCGGAAAACGGCTCGATGGTCGTGGCCCAACAGACTTACGAAAAGTAAGCAGCACGGTCGGTCTCATCCCACGGGTGCATGGTTCTGCGTTGTTCACACGGGGCGAAACGCAGTCACTTGCCACGTTAACGCTTGGTACGGTTCGCGATCAGCAGCGGGTTGAAAACCTGTTTGGTGAAAGCAAAAAGCGTTTCATGCTCGATTACAATTTCCCTTCCTATTCGGTTGGTGAATGCCGTCCGATTCGTGGACCAGGGCGGCGTGAAATTGGTCATGGGGCACTCGCAGAACGCTCCGTTCAATGGGTTCTCCCAGATGAAGAATCGTTCCCGTACACGATCCGAATTATTTCTGACATCACCGAATCGAACGGCAGTAGCTCAATGGCTTCTGTCTGTAACGCCACACTGGCGCTAATGGATGCTGGTGTGCCGATTCGGCAACCGGTCGCAGGAATTTCTGTGGGTCTTGTCCAGAAGGGAAGCGATTATGTTCTGCTGACCGACATCATTGGTGATGAAGATCACTTTGGTGATATGGACTTCAAAATTGCGGGAACGCAAAAGGGAATCACCGGAATTCAGCTCGATCTGAAAATTGGTGGCATCAACGAAGAAATTATCCGCAAAACTCTGGATCAAGCTCGCAAAGCTCGCTTGGAATTACTCAAATCGATGCTGACCGAAATTCGCCGGCCTCGTAAAGATATTTCGGAGTTGGCACCGCGAATTGAAACGATCAAAATTGATCCTGAAAAAATCGGTCTGCTAATCGGACCGGGTGGTAAAACAATTCGAGCACTCCAGGAAGAAACTGAAACGCAACTCGATATTTCCGAAGACGGCGTTGTGACCATCGCAGCGGTTTCAAGTGCCAATGCAGAAGACGCGAAAGCCCGTATCGAAGCGATGACAGAAGACGTCAAAGTCGGTCGCGTTTATACCGGTAAGGTAATCGCGATTAAAGATTTTGGTGCATTCGTTGAAATCGCACCGGGCAAAGATGGCTTGTGTCACATCAGCGAACTTTCAGATGGTTTCGTCAAAAATGTGGGAGACGTCTGCAAAATTGGCGATAAACTGGAAGTGAAAGTCATTGCAGTCGATGAACAAAATCGTGTCAAACTTTCCCGCAAAGCACTGCTGGAAAAGAAGGAAGATGGAGGAGGAGAAGAAGCGAAGTCTGACGAAGAAGAAGATCTCGGATTCGACGAAGACTAATCTTCTATCGATGAAGATTTGATTTTATGGATGCAGGGAAGCCCCAATCAATAACGGGGCTTCCTTTTTTTTGATATCATATCGCTATGTCTCCAGAAAAAGATAATGCCCGCGAGGAATTGCTGCGACGCAATTATGCAGAGATTGCGCAACTGGCAGGGGAGTTGGCTCATGAAATTCGAAATCCTCTTTCGACAATCAGCCTTAATTTGGGTGTGCTGAGTGAAGATATTGAAGAGGGAAATTCTCCTCGCGATCTTCGGATGAAACGGCGGGTTGAAACGATCAGTCAGGAATGTGATCATCTCGAACAAATCCTCAGCGATTTCCTGCGGTTTACGACAGGAATGGAACTTGAGACCCAGCCTTATGAGCTTTCAAAAGTGGTTGAGCAGTTTATAGAATCGCAACGGCTGGAAGCAGAAAATCGCAATATAGAGATCAGCCCGCACCTTGCCTCAGATTTACCCAAGGTGCTTCTTGATCCTCATCAGTTTCGGCAGGTATTATTAAATTTAACACTCAACGCGATGCAAGCCATGTCCGAAGGAGGAGTCCTCGAATTCCAAACATTTCAGCAAGCCGAGTATGTCGTTCTGCAAATTATCGATAACGGCAAAGGAATTTCAAAGCTGGCTCAGAAAAAGATATTCGATCTTTTCTATTCGACGAAACCTGCAGGAAGTGGCTTGGGATTGCCAACCGTGCGAAAAATTATCGAAGCGCACCACGGTTTCATCCAATGCGAAAGTGAACCGGGGCGTGGCACCAAATTCAGTATTTTTCTACCTGCCCAAAACGCAGGCTGAGATGCTGATCCTGGCCATTTGCACTTCACTTAAAGTTCCACTCAACTGCCCACGAAATTCCACCGGTTGAATAAAGGGAACCTCTATGTGTTCAAAATTATTTCCTACGAGGTGGAGGGTAGACATTCTTGTCTGCCTATGAGACAGCATGCTATTACGAGACAGACAATAATGTCTGTGCTCCTTTTGAATCAATAGAGGATCCTTCAATAGAGGGATCCCTCCATCTTCCTGAAAAACGGTCTTACCATTGACAAATTTATAGACGATCCCACAATCTAAAAAGAATAAATAACTAACCCTTACTGACCCGTCTCGCCTTTTTTATGTTATCAGGAAAGTTCTTTATGAACCCATTCAAAGCAGCACTACATATTCAGATATTTTTCGCATTGGTCATTGGGGCGGTGATCGGGCTGTTTTTTAATCCTGGTGAAGAGCATCTGGAAAAGAATCTCACTTTTTCCCTGAAGTATGAACAGGGGAAAGTTGTTGTTGCTGAAAAAGAAGTGGATGAAAAAGGGAACGAAGTTCTTGTCGTTCCAGAAGTTCGGCTTTCTGCGAAAGAATACAGCACTCGCTATCCGAATTTGCCCAAGCTGGAAAGCTGGAAAGAAACAGCAAAGCCTCCTGTAATCGAGGTAACCAAACGACATTATCGGCTGATCGAAGATGCCAAGTCAATTCATGTCACTTACTGTCGCGATTACAACGGGCGACCTGTTATCACGACTGAAAATCTCAAAACTGGAAAAGAGATTGCCGATAAATACCCTTTGTTTGCCAAAAGATACGACAGTTATCGTAGCTCCTGGTCTCGACGGGTAACGGTGATTTCAAAAACCGTGGGAGATATTTTTCTACGACTATTGAAGATGGTCACGATCCCGCTCATCGTTTCTTCTTTAATTACCGGTATCGCGGGACTGGGCGATGCAAAACGGCTCGGTTCGATGTTTGGCAAAACATTGGGCTACTATTTTGTCACCAGTATGCTCGCGATTACGACTGGCATTCTCATGGTGAATTTAATTCGCCCTGGTGTCGGTGCAATTCTTCCAGGGACCGGATCGGTGACCACTTTTGGAGAACAGCAATCTCTGGGGGGTGTTTTTCTGGGAATGATCGATAACATGATCCCGTCTAATCCAGTCGCTGCGCTCGCGAATGGAGATTTTCTTTCAATCATCACGTTCAGTATTCTATTCGGCCTGTTTATTGTGACTGCTGCGGAGGAATCGAGAAAACGGATGACCGGCTTCTTTCAGTCTTTTTTCGATGTCATGATGGGCATGACGATGTTTATCATCCACCTGGCCCCAATTGGGGTACTCGCTTTCATGACTTATGCCACGGCTTCACAAGGACCGGAAATATTTGGGACACTCGCCTGGTATATGTTGACAGTATTTTTAGCGTTACTGGTACATGCAGCGATCATCATGCCTCTGATTCTCAAGTTCGTCGCCGGTCGTTCGCCGTGGGCGTATGCGAAAGCGTTAAGCCCGGCTTTAATGACTGCATTTTCGACCGCTTCCTCCAACGGTACCTTGCCTTTGACGATGACATCGGTCGAAAAAAATGCGGGGGTTTCCAACCGGGTCAGTTCGTTTGTCTTGCCGTTGGGGGCGACCATCAATATGGATGGGACCGCGTTATACGAAGCCGTCGCGGTGCTGTTTATTGCGCAGGCAACTACCGGTTTTGAACTCTCATTGGGGACTCAAATTATCGTCGCCATTACTGCGCTACTTGCCAGCATCGGAGCAGCCGGGATTCCGCATGCCGGCTTAGTCATGATGGCTATCGTCCTGCAAGCAGTCGGCCTGCCACTCGAAGCCCAGGGAATTATCATCGCTGTTGATCGCGTACTCGATATGTGCAGAACAACCGTCAACGTCTGGAGCGACTCCTGCGGCTGTGCAGTCGTCGAACGATTAACGAAAGAAAGTTAACGGAACAG
>JAJRTM010000497.1 GCA_024278285.1 Planctomycetota bacterium | reverse complement strand
ATTCTTTCCGTACTAAATTGACGGTTTATCGATAACAAATTGGGAGTAACATCAGTGCAAGTTGAAATCGCGTGCAGGCATGGCAGCATTGGCGAAACCGTACAGAATTATATCCGAGAGAAATCGGAAAAACTGCTGACTTATTTCGAACGTGTTACCCAGGTTCAGGTAACATTCGATTTTAGCGGCAACCGTGTGAAGGTGGAAATCCTGGTCGATGCCGAACATAAGCACGATTTTATCGCTCATTATGAAGGGGAAGATGCTCAAAAATCGTTTGACAAAACCCTGCATAAAATTGAACAACAGATAAGAAAATATAAAGAACAAGTGCAGGATCATCGCCGAGATATCCCCATGAATGAGCTAACAGAAGCAGAGCAAATTATAGACGAGGCTGAGCAAAACAGAGACGAAGCTGAGTAAATCCCAGCACGGATGGTTCATTCTGATAGCCGTAACCAAAGTGGAACTTTAGAAACTTGCGCAAAACGCAAAGGAAATTACCGGTCGTAATATAAAAACCGCATCAGGCGAACGAGTATTGCTTCTTCGTGTAATAATTGAAAAACAGAAAAATCAACTGACTTACCAAAGGACAGGGCTTATTCTCAGCCACATAATTTTTAAGTGGCGATTGCATGAAAATGGTGCAGAGGAAAAGCCTCAAACTGGAGCATAAAGATGAAATTTTCAGAAATAGTGATCAAAGATTCCATTGTCACCGACCTGCAGGCTGGGTCCAAGGAAGATGCGATTCGGCGAATGGTTTCCAGTCTGCGTTCTTCCGGACAAGTTTCTGCAGAGAACGAAGACAGTATTGTTGCAGCTATTCTTAAACGAGAAGAACTTGGTTCAACGGGAATTGGAAATGGAATTGCTGTCCCCCATACAAAACATCCTTCTGTTGAAAACCTCGTTGCAACAATCGCAATCGCCCCGGAAGGACTCGATTTTGCCAGCCTCGACGGTGATGATGTCTTCATCCTGTTCTTGCTGATCTCTCCACCAGATCGCCCGGGAGACCATCTTCGCGCACTCGAAACAATTTCTCGCCACCTCAGGAATGAAAACTTCTGTAACTTTCTCAAACAATCTAAAACTGCTGTTCAAGTGATGGACCTTCTCAAAGAAGCTGATCAGGATGAATTGTAGGAGAAACAGCCTATCTCCTCTAATTTTTACTTTTTTTTAGAGAATTTAGAATCTGCTGAAAATGTCCAAATTCGGGTCGCATATCCCATCGTTACATCTGTATAATTGAATTTGGGTTCTGTGCCTGTTTCACATCTTCTCTGATTCGGTAGGCATAGGCTTTGCGGGGAGATGCGGGTTCTGCCTATTGGGCAGGTTAGTGGCTCAAGCGATGGAAGCTTGGGTTTGCCGTGTTGATAGCTCAAAGGCTAACGCTATCATTTCCCAGGCAGTTTGTATTACTAGCGGTTAAAGTTTACGAACAGCTCGCAAAATTTTATGACAGTAGCATTTTGGTTACGGCGGTCAGAATAGACCAGCCGTACTCGGTTTTCAGTTCTTTCTCTTCAATCAAGTGCGTTCAGCATATAAGGAGTCGATTTATCATGGAGCACGAACAAATCGCCATGGAGAACAGAAACGTGTATCGTGAGGAAGTTGTTGTCAATTTGGAAAATGGTCTGCATCTGGTTCCTTGCTCACAGATTTCACAACTTGCTCGTAACTATAAGTGCGAAATTCGCATATATAATGGCGATCATCGTGTCGATGCAAAAACCGTTTTCGATTTAATGACTTTACGAGCTGAGCAGGGGACGCATTTAATTCTTGAAGCAGAAGGAATCGGAAGCGAAGAAGCGATTCAAAAACTGACTCATCTTTTTGCGACAGATTTTGAAATCAACGGCACGGTGAGATAATTCCGTTTTCGTTGATGTTTGGTTTATTTCTGAAATTCGGGAACGATCAACTCGACGGTAAACAGTTGCTGGTTTCGCCTGACCGTGATTCGTAATTGATCTCCTTTTTTGCTGTCACGTATCTGTTCATAAAATTCGTGGCAAGACTGAATCAAATCGTCATCGAGCAGTACGATCAGGTCATCGCTTTTCAACCCTGCTTTTTCTGCCAGGCTACCCGGAAGAACCGCATCGATAAAAGCAGGGGTTCGCGGTACGACATTGGGAACCAGCCGGAATCCTAACGGCAGGGTATCGATTGTTTTGATGACCGGAGACAAACCGGTTTGCTCATTGATGATGACCTCTCCGCGAATTAACTTGCCGATCGTCTGCTTCACATCGTACAGCGGAATTGAATAATTGATCCATAAATTCGAGCGACGATCTCGTAGTTCCTTGCCGATCACTCCAAGCAGAACTCCATCATGAGAGACAATTGCCCCGCCGGCTGCACCGGAATTGTTCATGATCGCATCAACAATATAAACTTCCCCCTGAAATGGAACATCGAAACGTCCCCGCCGGGCAGTTAATGCAGTAACGGTCGCGATCACGCCATGTATGACCGATACATGTTCGGAACCGGCTGCAACATTAAACATATTACTGAACCCCAAAACCGGTGTCCCCGGACCACGGCGACCAACTTTATCGAGAGAGAAGTGAGGAGCATTGATCACTTCAATTTTCAGAACAGCCAGCCCGGCTTCCCCCGCCCCTCCAATAAACTGGGCAGGCAAACGCCGACCGTCATCCAGCACCACAGTGAGATGATCAGTATCCAGCAAATGATTCCAAACCGTCAAAATATGACCATCGGCTGAAATCAAAATCCCCGTCCCATAATTCACAAGGTTTTTTAATCCACCCGCTCCATACAATTTGACAACCTTGGGGAAAACCTGATGGGTTACTTCTTTAATTTCCGACTTCTGAACTCCGGAAGCATCCTGTGCAAAACAGTAGCTCGGCGATACAACCAGATTAAACGAAATGGTTATCGCAGCAACAAAATAGACATGACTCAGAAATCGAATATTCATGATGAACTTATTATAAAAATGAAAGCGATTAGTTGTCAGACATCGAAAAGACTTATGGTTTCGGCGCAGGAGCTGCACCTGGTTCAGGGGCAACGGACCGTTCAAAGTTTTCGATTGTCATTTGATCCAATCGAAAAACGACCTTAGGGATTCCTGAATAATGGGCCGTCCACTGAGTCGGTACAACATGCTGGTCTTTACTGCTGACCCACGCCCCAATTCTTATTTTGCATTCAGGAACATCGGGGCTGATAAAAGTATCCCAGCCGAGTAATTGTTTTGTTTGTTTATCGAAATACCAGCGTGCCTCTCGACCAGATTCCATTGTCGCAAGAATATCAACCTTTGGACCGGTTCCATCAAGTGGTTCACTCCCCACATAATAAAATTCCGTGAATCCCTCTTCTTTTTGTGTCAGCAAACGATGCAACTGATAAAAACTGATCAACATCCCCTCTTCATTCAAACCAGCCATGAAGGTTTCCGGGCGTTCGATATCGAGAAGATGGACTTGTTTTGAAGCTGGTAAATCCAATAAAGAAGCAAACTGCGTAATCACCATTCGAAAAGGGGAACCATCTGGCTGCGTCCCGATGAATGTCCACTTGGCGTTCTTGTTTTTGAAATCGCCCATTGTATCAAGCTGATCAAGAAGTCTTTTCTGGTGTTGCTCATTGAAATAGTAATTTGCAAACCCTTGTCTACTTTTGTAGAGGTGTGCGTACTTTTTCGGGATTTGTGGAGCATCGTGTCCGGGGATCTTTGGAATTCTCGGCATTTTCTTTTTGGGCTTCTTCTGTGGATGTTCAAAAAGACGGGGTGGCTGAACGAATTGAAGGAGTTCGCCAATAGAATGCAGCGGCAATAATCGCACGATAATTTCAGTACGTTTTCCATCTCTTCTATACGTTAAAGGAATTTTCCACCCCTTCGGATAAATCCCCAAAACGTTTTTGAATTGATTGACGCTGCCAATAACCCGTCCCCCAAATGATACAATTTCATCACCTTGCCGAAGTCCCAGACGAGCCGCATCACTGTCGGGGAGTAGTGAATCGACAACAACATTTGAAAAATCATCCGTTCGCACGGTTGCCCCCAATGTGGCGTGATCGACAACTCGACCGCTGAGAAGATGATCGCTGAAGTTTTTAATCTGATTGATCGAAATCGCGTAACCTGCCCCCGCATTTACTCGACCCCGCTTTTCAACAGAAATTCGCCCGTTAATCCCAATTACCTCCCCAGCAATATTAAACAAAGGGCCGCCCGAGTTACCGGGATTGATGGAAGTATCGACTTGAATGCAATCGGTGTATTCCAGAAATGATCCAGCCGGGTATTGATACCGCTTCACACCACTGACCATGCCGAACGTTAACGTGGGAGTAAAATCAGCAGCCAGCAAAAAAGGATTCCCCATCGCAAATGCCCAGTCACCCGCCTGAACTTTGTCGCTGTCTCCAAGCGAAGCTGCGGGGAAATCGTCACGACCAAGCAGTTTAATAATCGCGACATCTCCGGTCGGATCAATCCCAATCAGCACGGCATCGTAAATGTTTCCATCATTCAAACCACACTTCAAAAAAGGCCCTGCCCCTTTCACCACGTGGAAGTTGGTCAGTGCTAATCCTTCAGAGGAAATCAGTACCCCGGAACCTCCCCCTTTGCCGCTGGGTGGAAAAATGGCGACAACGCTGGAACTGACTTTGGCAATCGTTTCCACTCGTTGCTGTTGCGCTTTCAGTACAGACTTCGGCAACGCATCCTGAGCCTGTATTGCAGGAATAAACAGAAACATCGCAAGCAGTAAGCAAAATTAATAGGTGCTTGCTGAATGACAATTATTTTTCATCGTACTTTTTTTCATTGAACTCTTTGCATCAACCCGAGTACTACAACGGAAGAAGTATTATTTAATGAGCCTGGCATCGACCAGGTCCAGTCGGTCCGCGATATTTAGTCCTTCACCAAAATCAACAAGAATATGCAAGAAGCGATAACCTTTAACATCTAAATCAATTTTGTACAAAGCAGTGAAGGCAGTCACCTGTTCGTCCAGAATTATTTTATCATCGGCAGAAATGGTGACATGCACATTCCCCAAACCCGATTTGGCCACCGAAGCATCAATCCCCATTAACGCCTGGAAGCGGGAAAATTCACCCGCTAAACGGTAAGTTAATTTTGTTTTGGAATGTATCCACAATCCCTTGGAATACTCTTTGTCTCCCAGCTTGAGGGGAGAACCATCAATCGTTTTGTCTCGCTGATATTCCCAGACGGTATCAAAATACGGAGTGTATTCGACCCCTTCAGGAGGCATGTCCGAAAGATAGACGATTCGCCCGAGACTGAAATCCAGCAGGCGAATTTCTTTTTTCGGAATCGTAATGAAATGATCCGGTCCGGTCCGTACGCGGAAATCATTCTTTTCCAAAGTGATCTGTTCGACAAACAGGGAATCGCCCGAAGTTGTTTCAAGCCTGCATTTTGCTTGTCCCGGAGGAGCGAATGGATGCGGGTGGATGATGCCAAATATTTTTTCAAGCCGTACTGGAATTTCATTTCCTTCATAAAGGAACATCACTTTTTTTTCATCAAATTGCGTAACAACACCTGGCAGATAATCCAGTTTTTCTCCTTTTTTGATTACCAGTAAATCGTCGCTGACTTTTTTTTGAATCAGTTCATCCCATTGTTTCTTTGTTGCTTCATCCAGTGGAGAATACAGAATAGATTTCACTTTCCGGGCAGGAACCTGCAATTCGCCCAGCGTTTTTGTTCTGATTGTGACATTCAAGCCGTCACTTTTTATACGGGAACCAACCAACTCTGAATGATCTGAAATCGTGAGGCGGATAGGAAATTCTGTTATCTGTTGCGAAT
>JAJRTM010000496.1 GCA_024278285.1 Planctomycetota bacterium | reverse complement strand
ATGCCGGAATCATTGCGAATTGCAGTGGAGGCAGCAGGTGCCCGCAAACCATTCGCTCTCCCTGAACTCCCCAAAGCAAAAGGACCGGGCAAAGAATGGACGCTCGAAGAAGTCTTGAAACTCGCTGAAGAAAAATTGAAACGAGGTCGCGATTTCGAAAACGGCAAAAAAATGTTCGCAGCAACCCGCTGCATTGTCTGTCATCGATTCAACGGCGACGGCGGCGCAACCGGTCCCGATTTGACTCAACTGGCAGGACGTTTCAACCTGAAAGACCTGACCGAAGCAACCATCGTCCCGGACAAAATCATTTCCGATCAATACCGCGCGATGCAGGTAATTACAGACGAAGGAAAATCGTACGTTGGCAGAATCATCAGCGAAACAGACGAGCAGATTACGTTATTGATCGACCCGGAAGACTCCACAAAAATCGTCGATATCCCCAAAGATAGCATCGACGAATCGATCCCCTCGCAAACTTCGTTGATGCCCAAAGATTTACTCAAACCGCTCAACGAAAACGAAGTCCTGGATCTACTCGCCTACCTGCTTTCACGCGGCAACGCAAAAGACCCGATGTTCAAGAAAAAGTGATGCGGTTGAATAATTACCACAGGGTAGCCCAACCACTATAGTGGTTGGGTGCCGCGGCAGGCACACGATGCTCGCGCCATGTGGGTTGTATATTATTGCCATTTTCAATGAAAAAAGATCCCACATGGCGTGAGCATCTTGTTGCGACGCAACCCAACCGCTGAAAGCGGATGGGCTACCCGGTTTAGGCATGATGCTCTGTAAGATTCCTACCTCTCTTTGATGTTGTACACAGTACGCACGGTGTACATATTCTTCAAGAGTGGCTCACTGTTTTCCGGTTGTTTGTTTCAATTGGCGTTTCAACTCCTGAACTTTTTTGCATTCTACATTTGACTGGCGATCTCCCCCGTTGCAAACTGCAGAGCGGACCGCGTAGTAGTTTGGCAGGATTGATTGCTTGATGAGAGTTTCGATATCTTGAAAGGTCAATCGTCCAGCCAAAGAACAGAGTAGTTGTTGCGATTGCAGAACTGTTGTGAGTTTTCCTAATTGGTCCCCGTTGAAATGAGTTCTTAAAGAGCCGTTCTGTTTTTGCGCGGTGTCAATCAGCAATCCCGCAAAGTTATGTTCTTTCAATCTGATCGCCAATTCTTCAAGTTGCGGTTGTTGGGATTGAAATAGAATCGTTCCCGGTTTTTGATCCGCATACAACACGGCAATCCAGCGGGGATGATGGATGCCCGCATGTTGAAATCGCGTTTTCAGTTGTACTAACTTGTCGAACCAGTCGTCCAGATTCTCGCTGTTGCCGGGGCCGACTTTGAGGTAATTCAATCGGTCCAAGTAAATTGGAATCTGGCGAGAGACGGACCACTCTTCCAGTTCACCCAACGCAGCACTTGTTTTGAGGCTTTGATGTTGTTCGCAAATGTCTAAAATATTTTGAATCGTTTCAGCATCAGCCATGCCAAGCGGACCGTGATCCGGGGCCTTGATATCCAGAATATCGGTTCCTCCCTGAATCGCAGCGAGTGCTTCGGAGTTGTTTTTCACGCTGACGAGTAGTCCTGACATCGGTCTATTTTTATCTGTTTTGGTCAATTTGAACCTGATTTCGAGAAAATACGCTCGTTAATTGGAAATCTGGGCATATTTAACAAGTCTCCTCTGTGATGTATCCGATCTTCTTCGTATACTCCCGGCTGAATCATGTCGTCTCCGTGAGCTTTACATCGCACAAAATATAGCCAGACGTACATCGGTATTGCTGAGGTCGAGCCGTCAACAGGCTGTTGATCGGTGATTGGAAAGCGTAACAGCGATTGGAATCTGTACGTCCTTCCGGTCTGCCCTGAATTCCCGCCCATTAAGTCATTCCATTTTAGTTATTTGAGTTTAAGAAATCCCATGCAACGCACAGATATCCGAAATATTGCCATTATTGCTCATGTCGATCATGGCAAAACAACTCTTGTGGACAGCCTGCTGAAACAATCGGGACAGTTTCGCGACTCCCAACTGGAACAGGAATGTATTCTCGATTCCAGCGATCTGGAACGCGAACGGGGCATCACCATTTTGGCGAAAAACATCGCGCTCGATTACAAAGGCGTCAAGATAAATATCATCGACACGCCGGGTCATGCCGATTTTGGTGGCGAGGTGGAGCGGGTTCTCAGTATGGCTGATGGAGCCCTCGTGTTGGTCGATGCGTTTGAAGGTCCGCGTCCACAAACACGGTTTGTGCTTGCCAAGGCGATGGAACAGGGCTTGAAGCCGTTGGTCGTCATCAACAAAATTGACCGCCCCGATTGCAGACCGAACGATGTCTTGACCGAAATGTTTGATCTACTTGTCGAAATGGGTGCGGATGATGAAACACTCGATTTCCCTTATCTTTACGCCAGCGGTCGCAGCGGGTTTGCCACGCATGATCCGAACGATCATTCAGGCGATATCAGCCCGCTACTCGATATGATTCTCGAACATGTTCCCGGCCCGACAGTCGAAGAAGACAAACCATTTCGCATGATTGTAACTTCGTTGCAATGGTCGAAATATGTCGGTCGCATTGCAACCGGGCGAATTTCTTCTGGAGAGGTCAAGCCGGGCGACAAATTAATTTTGATGCGTGACGAAGGAAAAACTGAACGAGCCACCGTCGATAAAGTCGAAGTCTTCAATAACCTGGGAAGAGTCGCGGTTGATGTCGCGACTGCGGGAGATTTGGTTTCGCTGATTGGGCTTCCCGATCCCGATATTGGCGATACCGTTGCCGATCCAGAAGTAACCGAAGCACTGCCTCGTATTAAAGTTGATGAGCCAACCTTATCGATGACCTTTACGATTAACAGTTCTCCTTTTGTGGGAAAGTCTGGGAAGTATGTCACCAGCAGAAACTTACGAGAACGGTTGATGCGGGAGTTGCAATCGAATGTCGCACTTCGTGTGGAAGAAACAGATGTGAAAGAAAGTTTCAGGGTTTCCGGTCGTGGACTGCTTCATCT
>JAJRTM010000495.1 GCA_024278285.1 Planctomycetota bacterium | reverse complement strand
TTTAACACGATTTTGTCTGAGTACTTGTGCAATTGCTGACTGTACTTCGCTGATTGACATATTCTTGGGGAAAAATGATTGTGCGGCTTTCACTGTTCCATTCCAAAACGATGGATGATGTCGTTCTAGAATATGTTTCAGCTTAGTAGGGTGTGCTGTGCATACCAATTGTGACTCATGCCAGATAGTATACATTGCCATTGTAGCATATGTTACTCTGCAGGCGTGGTACGCACAGCGTACCTTGCGGTGCTGAGTTGTGCCCCAGCCGACTCAGTAAAAGTTAAAACAGACGATCCGGGCCAGTAATGGTCCTGGTCACTTTCAATTGTTTTGATGTTAATAGTTGCGAAGCAACCCGAGAATTTAATTTCAGATAACGCTTATTCTAATCCTCAAACTTTTTACACAATACCCCTTACGGCTACGCCGCCCCAGTTAATAAATTAACCGAAGACACCCGTGCGTTGTTTTCTTTTCAGCCAGGTATTGGCTTCTGCATCATTGATGCACTGTTCTTTTTTTGGATCCCAGTTCAGTTTTCTTCCGAGGCGTATTGAGATGTTTGTCAGGTGGCAGGCGGTGACGGTGCGGTGCTCGATTTCTACGGAGGAAACTGGTGTATTACGGGTTTTTACGCAGTCAAAAAAGTTCTGCATGTGATCGCTGCTCGGGGAAACTCGCCAGGCATCTTCGGGCAGCGGGTTTTCTTTGAGTTCTTCAGCGGCTTTGCCATAGATTCCGCCGCGATTGACAAATATGCGGCCTTTGTCCCCGATAAACATAATTCCGTTACGATCAAACGAGCGAATTTCCTCTGGGCAGTTATCACCAAAAAGCCAGTCGAGTCCTTCGTCAGTGGAGGCAACATTCGGTTCGACTTCGCCGTAAACACGTTTGTCGTTAATCGCTGAGAAGAACAGAACATCGATACCGTTTGCGTAACTCATTCGTGAAAAGAAGCGGTCCGGCGTGTTGTAACTTTCTGCCTGATTTTTGTTGGGAAAAAGCCCCCGTGCATCAATCGCGACCGGGCCTGAAAGGTCGCAGTCCATTCCCCAGTGAGCAATATCGATATGATGGTTGCCCCAGTCAGTGATGATGCCCCCCGCGTACTCGTACCACCAGCGGTAAATTTTGTGGGTCCGGTTATGGGTGTAGTAATGCTTGGGAGCTTGCCCCAGATAGAGATTCCAGTCGAGCGTTTTCGGGACAGGCTCTGCCGCAAACGGTCCCCCTTTGGTACTATAATATGGCAGAGCGACCCAAATCTGCTTCAGCTTTCCCAGACGTCCGTTACGCACCAGTTCGACTGCTGTTTGAAATGGTTTTTCGCTACGCTGCTGAGTGCCTACCTGGAAGACGCGACCGGTTTGTTTGACGACATCTCGCAGTTGCTTTCCTTCATCAATTGTTAATGTCAAAGGTTTTTCGCCGTAGACATCTTTGCCAGCCAGGCAGGCATCGATATTGATTTTTGTGTGCCAATGATCGGGAGTTGCCTGGATGATCACGTCAATATCTTTCCGATCGAGAACTTGGCGATAATCCTGATAAAGATCGGCCTTGGGAGCGTTTTTCGCTTTGAACAACTCGGCATGGGACAGGTCAGCATCGCAAACTGCAACAATATCACCAAACTTCTGTGCCCATTTCGAAACAGAAGTGCCTCGTCCGCCAACGCCGATACATCCGATGTTGGGACGATCATTATTGGATTCTGCAACATCGGCAAGCGAAACCGAAGCGGCCCACGGCAAGGCAGTTGCAGCAGCAACAGAGGTTTTGACAAACTGACGGCGGGAAAATTCGGAAGGCGACATCATGGAAACCCCCTCGTTAAGAAACGGAACAGGCAGCAGGAAGGAACTTAACCCCAGTTTGCTGGTCAGATTTGAGGCAACATAAAAAAGTCTAACAGGTTTCGTTTCTTTTTTCTATTATCTCTGTTAATAACGGTTATTTTCTTCCTGGCGAACCGGGCCAGTGACGGCCCTGGTGGCTTCCGAACAATTTTTCAGGCATCCATCAATTTGATTGGTTACCCGAGGAATTTGTTATCGAGCCATGCTTGTTTTAATTCTCCAAGTCTAATAGCCTGGCAACCAGACTACGCTGGTTATTTTATATTACTGTGCTTTAATAAACGCGATGAGATCGGCCATTTGCTGAGGGGTGATTTCTTTTTCCATTCCGACGGGCATGAGGGATTGGTTGGCGTTTTGGATCGTGTCGATTTCGCTTCGAAAAATGACGGTCTCTTTTTTTTCTGCGGCTCTTAACGTGATATTGGTGCTTGTTTCTGAAGCGACAATTCCGGTGTGAGTCAGGCCGGATTCTGTCACGACAACGTAGGTGAAGAAATTTGGGGATATCTCTTTATTTGGATCGAGAATGTTAACAATCATTTCCGGGATCGATCTGCTTTTGACAGTTGAAAGATGCGGTCCGACTTCGACGCCAAGTTTGCCAGCCTGATGGCAGTTCGCACAATTCTTTTTGAAGACTGCTTCCCCTCTGGAAACATCGCCGAGAGTTTTAATCGTTTTAATGTAACGATCAACCACTTCTTTTCTTTCGCCGGGGCTGGATCGCTTGAAAAGTTTTTTCGCCTTCTCACGGATTTGCTGATTGGAACTTTTCAGATAAATCGTTTGTCGCACTAATGAAACCTGACTTGTCGAAACCTTTCCTTCGAGCATCGCATCAAACAACAAGATGAGCCAGGTAGTCCGACGAAGCAATTTTTGCACAACAAGAGTTCTAATCGTTGGCGTGAAAGAGGAGTATTGCTCAAGCAGAATCGTGGCGACTTCTTGATTAGAAAACGCGGTCAGCGTGTTTATCGCTGCCACCTGAATACTGTCCGGGGAGCGTGGATCAAGCAGCGGCACCAGATGTTCTTTAGCCGTTTTGAAATCGGTGTAGGAAATCAAACGAATTGCATAGCCGCGTTCCGTTTCTTTGGCGTTGGGATTTTCTGCGGTTTGAATTGCCTGCGAGATAATTTCCTGAAGTAACTTCGTCCCGGCGGAATCTTTGGAAGAAGCAATTTTTGTCAAACTGCTGCCGCTGCGTTTTAAGCCGCCTCCCAATTGGCTCACGACATGTCGCCGAAGTTGCTTCCCTTGTATTCTATTCCACTGAGGTTTGGCAAGCAGATCGAGAAGGGAAATAATGCCAGCCGTCTCTTTTTTGGCAGCAAGAACATAAGCGACCTCACCCACAACGCTCAGCCCTGTTTCGGAAGTAGCGAACTGAGTATCCTTGAATAAATTGAGGAAAAAATCGGCTTCAACCCCGCCCAGCGAGCTCAAAACGGCTGATCTCACCCACAGATCTTTTCCATCTTTTTTGATTAATTGTGCAAGCGTTTCAGTCACCTTGGTCGAGCGAACTTCTCCCAATGAGAGCGCGACCTGATACCGCAATTTTATGTCATCACTTTTGGCATTATCAAGCAGCACATCGACAAGAGAGGCATTGGTTGCAAGTAGTGGTTCGGCTAATCGAACTGCGTGAATGCGAACCTGCGGGCTACTATCTTTCAATACCAATTTGATTTCTTCAATTTCCAAAGCGTCCATCCCTTGAAGCGTCCACAACGCATGTAATCTTGCCAGCGGGTAAGTTGAATCGCGTAGCAGCTTCTTCAATAACAGAATCGCGTTTTTATCCTGTTGTTCATACAGTAAACGCTGTGCGGTTTCTCGCCACCAGCCGTTTTTATTTTCCAATGTTTGCACTAACTCTGCAGTCGTCGCTTTTCCTAATTGAGGACGGGGAGGTTTAACGAAATCTGCTGGATATTCCGGCGGGATCAGTCGATAGATTCTGCCGCGATCTCGACCGCTGGTTAAATCGAGTCGTGCTTTCAAATCATCGGGCAGTGACCAGGGATGTTCGATTGTTTCACGATACATATCGAGCACATGCAGCGTGCCATCGGGAGCGTTCGCATAATTGACCGGGCGAAACCAGTTATCCGTGGAGGCCATGAATTCCTTTTCTTCGTAAGGCCTGACTCCCCGATAGCTGACCCCTTCACGAGGCAGTTGATACCTTAACACCAGATTACTGGCAACTTCTCCCACAAACGCATTACCCAGAAACTCTTTCGGAAAGGCGGCTCCGCGATAAATGGTGACGCCACTCGAAGAAGTGATGTAACCAGTCGGCTGGGTTGAATCGAACGGCTTGGGCGAGACCGCAGAAGACATTCTTTCTGCAGAAATAACTCGCCAACTTTCCGGCGGACTGATGCGAAACACTTTCACGGCATCTCCTGAACTGGCAACATCGTAAAGCATCGAAGAGAGCGGTAGATAAGGATTTCGCTTCAAATATTTTGAGGGGAACAAGACGTGCTGAACCGGATTGCGAATATTGCACAGAAAACGATCGCCCCAGTTGTTGAAACTGTTTCCGAATCGGGCACCGCCGGCGACTTCCTCGAAATGCTCGTTGCCCGGTTCAAAACGGAAATCGGCTCGACGTAAGATCGCGGGTTTGCCGGGATGTTCCGCTTCGATAATCGAACCGCCATTGCTCGAACCGGCTGCGTAAATTTTGTTATCCAATCCCCACTGCAAAGTATTCATCACCGCCTGAACGTTGTACTTACGAAAGCCGGTGAATACAACTCTTTTAATATCCGCCTTGTGGTCGCCATCGGTATCTTTCAGATAAAGTAAATCGGGCGTCGCTGCAACATAAACGCCTCCCTTGAAGCAGACAACTCCCGCGGGCCAGGAAAGTTTATCTGCGAAGATGTAAGAACGATCATAAACCCCATCGCCATCGATATCTTCCAGCACGCGAATACGTCCAATCGGTGCAGAAGGTTGATCTGCCCACGGTTTATCATCGGCGGGGTCGGTATAAGGATAGTCGTTCATCTCGGCGACATAAGCGAGGCCGTTTTCATCGTACGCAATCGCGACCGGGTCGGTTACCAAAGGTTCTGCTGCAACTAACTCCGCCCGAAAACCATTTTGTAGTCTGAGCGTTGCAGTTGCATCTTCAGGAGCAGTCGCTGCAACGGTTGGTAATGGTGGGAGTGATTCAGGAAGCTTCTCTTCTGCCAGTAATCTCGATGATGAAACAGAAGCTGCCATCAATAATGAAGAAAGTAAAATCTGACGAAGCAAAAAAACAATTTTGAACTTACACATTTGATCTCTCCACCGTTCCAGTGCCAATTAATCAAGCAATTGTAGACAGACAACTGCTTTGTCAATATGAAGTATTAGAGGAGTATAGTTTGAGGGTGATCAGGGTGTCAAATCGTAGCAGGGGGTGCTGTGTGCACCAACTGTGACTCACGCAAGAAAACCACATTGCCATTGTAGCACACATTACTCTGCAAGCGTGGTACGCACAGCGTACCCTACGGCGTTGCGAGCCGTGCGATGAATTCCAAGTTACCCTTGCAGAATAACACGAACTCTAACGCATCACGGCTCACAGAGCCGTGGCACACGAAACCGATATTCCAAGTAATAAATATCTCAACATTCTGCTCTTTATTGTTTCAGATTATCCGCCAGTTTTCGGTAGCGATTTTGCAGGTCTTTCGAGCCGATATTTGGATAGAGCAGAAGAGTCACCTGAACTATTTTTCGAGCTTCTTCAAGGCGATTCAAATTGATGCTTGCCACCGCAAGATGGTAGCGAGCTTCGAGCCAGGCTTCGGTTCCCTGCTTTTCTTTGCGGACCTGATTTTTCCAGAGTGCCAATGCTTTTTCCCAATGTTCCTGATTGTTGCACTGTTCCAGTAAAACCGAAAGGCGATTCACGTAATTTTTATTTTTGGGCATTTCTGCAACAAGTTGTTCATACAAAGCGACTGCTTTGGTTGTTTG
>JAJRTM010000494.1 GCA_024278285.1 Planctomycetota bacterium | reverse complement strand
GAGATGATCAACATTCTGAATCCTGATGGCACGATGAACGAAAGTTGTGGCGATTTCGCAGGACAGGATCGTTACGAAGCCCGCAAACAAGTCGTCACAAAAATGGATGAGCTGGGGCATTTTGAATCGGTCGAAGATCGTGTCATTCCGCTCAAGCATAGTGATCGCTCGAAGACGCCGATCGAGCCTTATCTGTCGGATCAGTGGTTCGTCAAAATGGATGAACTGGCTCAAAGTGCGATTGATGCTGTTGAAGAGAAACGGGTTCGTTTCTTCCCGTCCCGGTATTCAAAAACGTATCTCGACTGGCTGGGAGAAAAACGAGACTGGTGCATTTCGCGTCAACTTTGGTGGGGGCATCGTATTCCGATCTGGTCATGTTCTGCACGCGATAAGCAAACAGTTGAAATCTTACAAAAGCACCTGCAACGACAAGACTGGTATGACCATAATATAATTGCGATACAGGTGCAGGAACATGAGGGAAATCGTGTAAAGAAAATACAAAACTCTAACGTCTTCACAATAGAGGGTGGATATACAATTCATGTTTGTCTAGATCATGGTAATCCTAAGATTGAACAAGAGCTTGAGGATTTGGGATATATGCAGGATGATGATGTTCTGGATACCTGGTTCAGTTCTGCACTTTGGCCGCATGCGACACTTGGCTGGCCCGATTCTGAAAATAACCCGCCACTCAATGGAGAAGCAGATCCGAGCAGTTCCGGGAAGAATGAAGTTCTTGACTATTTCTATCCGGGAAATGTGCTGGTGACGAGCCGGGATATTATTACGCTGTGGGTGGCGAGAATGGTTCTGATGGGGCAGTATAACATGGATGATATTCCGTTTTCGCATGTCTGTATTCATCCGAAAATCCTGGATGGTTTCGGGAGAACGATGTCGAAATCGAAAGGGAACGGTGTCGATCCGATGGATTTAATCGACAAATACGGCACCGATGCGGTCCGCTTCACGATTGCTTCGCTGGCAGGCGAAACGCAGGACGTGAAACTGCCGGTCGGTTATGAAGACCCGGAAACGGGAGAGGTGGTTCCTCAATTGATTGAGCACACCGAAGCGATGCCCGTTAATGGGGTGAAGCCTCGCATCAAATTCCCCAAGAGCAAGCATGAACTTCAGTATTCAACACCGAATTATGAACCAGACCCTGGGGAACCGGTTGCGAGAATTGTTTCGGAGCGTTTTGAATATGGCAGAAATTTCTGTAATAAATTCTGGAACGCCTGCCGATTCGCGATGATGAATCTGGAAGGTTATTCTCCCCGTGAGATTGATCATTCAAGTTTACCTCTGGAAGACCGTTGGATATTGAGTCGGCTTTCGAGAGTTTGTGAGGAGTTGACGACCTGTCTGGAACGATATCAATTCGATGCAGCGACACGGGTACTGAGAGATTTTACCTGGAATGAATTTTGCGACTGGTATCTGGAGATGATCAAGCCGCGACTGCGTGATGAAGAAAAACGTGGCGATGCCCAGGCGGTTCTGGTTGGTGTGATGGACATACTGCTGCGGTTACTGGCACCGTTCACACCATTTATCACCGAAGAACTTTGGCATCAACTAAAAGAATTGGCCCCACAGCGAGGTTTGCCCGTTCCGAAACTTGCTGAAGAATCTGCAATGATCGCAGCCTGGCCACAGTTACCGAAAAGGTGGCAAGATGAAAGCATCGAAACTCGTTTTGATCGTTTGAGAGAAACCGTTATTGCGGTCCGAAATGTTCGAGCCGTTTACGGTATTCCACATAAAACACCTCTCTCATTACTGATGAGAACGAAACCGGAAATCGCCAGCGAGATGGAATCGGTCGCAGATCAATTTGATAATCTGGCAAAAACCGTTTTGGAATCAGCAGGGGCAGAAGTCGTTCACCCGGTTGGGGCAGCCAGTTTTACAATTGGCGATATCGATGGATTCATTCCGTTGGAAGGCGTGATTGATATCGAAGCAGAGTTGAAACGCTTAAATAAAGAAGTGGATAAATTCAAAGGATTTATTACTGGGCATGAGAAAAAACTAAGCAACGAAAGATTCGTCTCTGGTGCGCCGGTTGATGTCGTCAATAATGTTAAAGAAACGCTTTCCAATTTGAAGCATCAACTGGCAAGTACGCAAGATGTGATTGAACAGCTTTCCAAAATGCAATGAACTGGAATGTAACAGAAAATTGGTTGTTCTCTGGGATTTCAACGCTTGTTTTCGCTATGATAGCGGGTGCACTTCTTTCTGTTCAGATAATCGAATTCTCAGGAGAACATGATGGCATATCAGCAAGGGGCTTTGACGGTTTATAAAGCAGGTGAATTAACGGTCGTCGGATTTGGGGGGCATGATGCGTTGGCCAATGTTAATCTCGCTGAGTGCAGAGACGATTTAATCAGTCTGATTAAAGAACACAACTGCAAAACTCTGGCGTTTGATTTGACGGGCGTCAAACTCATTCCGAGTGGAACACTTGGCTTGATTGCTGCGATGCGGAAACTTGATGTCGATGTGCATATTTACAACCCTTCCGAAGATGTCCGCGATGTACTTGAGATTACAAAGTTAGATACCATCATCAAGGTGCACGAAGTTGAAATAACTGAGTAACGCCATCGCGTAGGGTGCGTCGTGTCGCACCTTTATTACGCTCACGCGAATTTGGTGCGTCACGACGCACCCTACGAATTTCGTGGTATTAAAACTCATGGATGAAATAGTGAACCCAATCGTAAAGTCCGTCTGGGATAAATCGCCTCGTTGGGAGAGTGTGATTGAACTGGCGGAAAGTTTTGTTGCTCGTGGTTCGTTTTCTTCGCTTTCCTTTCAAGCGTTTTCAAGTACAGACTCTCCAGCGATTCATCTTGGGCAAACCGATAAAGAGGAAGGATGCGAAGTTGATGATTCAACGCTGTATCTGGTTGCTTCATTGACAAAACCTGTTGTTGCAACCGCCGTGCTGATTGCTGTTCAAGATGGATTATTTTCTCTCAATGAGCGCATCCATCATTATCTTCCCGGTTGGAATAAAGGGGAAAAGCGATCTATTACGATCAGAAATTTACTTTCACATACCTCGGGGCTGCCGGATCAGTTGCCCGATAATTTGGAAATGCGAAACAAACACGCCACCCTGGATCAGTTTTATCAGGGGATTCTTGATGTTTCGCTAGACTATACTCCTGGCACACAGGCGGCTTATCAGAGCATGGGATTTGTTGTTCTACAAAAACTGATGGAAAAAGTGACCGGCGTTCCGTTAAGAGAGTATATCCATCGAAAGATATTTAAGCCGCTGGGTATGACAAACAGCTACCTTGGTTTTGTTGACGATGAATCGGCTGATGTTATCCTCAAGCGTGTCACACACGTAGATATTCCCGAACATCTACAGGGAAACGCGGGCGACTGGAACAGCGAATACTGGCAGAAACTTGGTGTTCCGTGGGGTGGAATGCTTTCGACTCCGAGGGATATGATCAAGTTTTGTGTCGATTCGCTTGCTCAGGATTTCATGGGACCAACATCGGTAATCTCACCGGCACTCGCGATAGAAGCCTCTCAGAATCAATTACGTTTTTTTGAATCGATGAATTCCCGCGACCAAACGCATCGCCCTTGGGGACTCGGCTGGCGGCACAACTGGAAAACGCATCGAGAAACTTTTGGTGATTTACTAAGCGAGGAAACAATCGGACATTGGGGAGCGACCGGTTGTGTGATGTGGGTCGATTTAAGTCTGGAGCGGGCTTGTGTGATCTGTTCAACAAACCCCTCTGCTGAATCTCGCGTTTGCTTAATCCGCCTTTCCAATGCCATCCATGTAGCGATGGAAGAAGTGGATTGCATTATCTAATGAAGATACTGATTTCGATAATAAACTTCGGCAACAAATAGTTCGGAATGATGATGAATTTTAATTTTCTGCTTACACTCGCATCCAGCGAAACTGCTGCGAATCTAACCGAGCACGTTGTTCCCGGTTGGATTACTGCACTGTTTACTTTTATTCTTCTCGGGATGGTTGCTGCACTGGCGATCGAAGAAAAGCTCCATGCAAAAAAGTCGATCATCGTCGGAGCCGTCAGCGGTTTATGCTTAATACTGGCTTGTATCATTTCTGCCTGGGCGGATGTGCCGCTGCTTCCGTTTGGAGAAGTGACACTGCCGAATGGGCATACGATTTCGATGCCGGTTTATATTCCGGGAATCGATTGGTCCGTTATTACCGTCATCCTGGGAGCGAGCCTGTTTGTGGAAGTGGCGAGCCGGTCGGGTATTTTTAGTTGGCTGGCGATTCGGCTCACCAAGCAATCGGGGGGCGACCCTTGGATGCTGCTTATTTATTATGGCCTGCTAACCGTTCTGTTTTCAGCCGTGCTGAATAATGTAACCGCGATGATTATTATTGGGAGTTTGACATCGGTCTCACTCGGGAAGCTGAAACGTCAGGATTTAATGCTCGGGTTTTTATTGGTGGAAGGATTGTTAACCAATGTAGGCGGGTTGCTGACGTTGATTAGTTCGGTGCCGAATATTATTGTGGGGAAAACAGCCGGTATTTCATTCGCCAGGTTCTTTCTCGTCGCCGCCCCGTATGTTGTTGTCTCCACTGCTGCAACGTTATTAATGGGGCGCTGGCGTTTTTCCATTTCCGGATTAAAAACCGATGCCGAAAAAGAATCGGCAAGGCTGCTTGTTTCTGGCTTTGATGAAAATGAATCTGTCCCCGATAAAAACTTTTTCTGGATTGCAGTCGGCGTTCTCGTTGCCTTTATCGCCACTTTGGCAGGACAATCTGCCCTGCCCTGGAACCTCGATAAACTAGGCATGGGATTTATCGCGTTGTTTTTTGCAGGGGTTATGCTTCTGGCCTACAAGCATGAAGTCGGAAAATATTACTCACTGGTCGATTGGGACTTGCTCGCATTTTTTGCTGGGCTGTTCGTGGTGATTTATGTGATGGAGCAGGCGATGGTACTCGATTTAATTGGTCAGGGAATTGCAGCGATGCTTTCACTTCCTAAATCTGCCGCTTCTGCCTCGTTGCTGCTTTCTGCAGCGGTAGCCAGTTCCGTCACCGATAACATTCCACTGGCTGCGATGCTGGCTAAAATCCTCTCTGGAATGGAACTGGCCAGCGATTCTCAACTGTGGTGGTGTGTTATTTTCGGCGCCAACCTGGGAGGCAACATCACGCCTATTGGTTCCGCTTCGACTGTCGTTGCGATGACAATTATCCACAAACAAAAAATACCGCTTTCGTTCGGCAAGTTCGTCGTGATGGCGTTACCGTTTGCGATCATGCAAATCATATTAGCAATTGCGTATGTGGTCATTTTTCTTTGAACTTAATCCCTTTAGAAACTTTCATTTGAATGGACAATAATATGAGCAATTCACAATCTGGTCGCCGCGATTTCTTGACAACATCACTTGCTGCCGGTGCGGCTGGAGTGGCGATGGTTGCGGGTTCGGGTAACTTGCATGCTGCCGAGAAGAAGAAACATTATTCGTTGATTCAACCCGGCAGCACGATACTGTTTCAGGGAGACTCCATCACTGATGCCGGTCGTGATAAAAGTGCGAAGACGGAAAGCACGCCGAATATGCAGCCCGGATTTGGACGAGGTTATGCGTGGATGGCTGCTGCTTCGATGCTGGTTGGCAAACATGGAAAAGATTTGACGATATATAACCGTGGTATCAGCGGGCATAAAGTGCCGGACTTGGCGAAACGATGGAAAAAAGATTGCATCGATTTGAAGCCGGATGTGTTAAGTATCCTGATTGGTGTGAACGATATCTGGCATAAATTTGCTGGTAAATATGACGGGACTGTTGAAACCTACGAAACCGGTTATCGAAAACTACTGAAAGATACGAAGGCAGCGTTGCCGAATGTGAAACTCGTCATCTGCGAACCGTTTGTATT
>JAJRTM010000493.1 GCA_024278285.1 Planctomycetota bacterium | reverse complement strand
AGAAAGTTCGACCGCCCTGCAACAAAGTAAGCCTTTCCCTGTTGAACAAGAATGCTGCCATGCACGGGCCAGACAGATTCAATCTGTTCGAACGCCATCAGTTTACGTTCCACCGGTGCGGCTCGAAACCGCCAGATTAAAACTCCATCCTGTGAGCGTAAACAATAGACCCAACCATCAGCAGAACCGAAAATCACGCGACGATCAAAATAAGTGGGCGGCGAGTCGATGCGTCCGCCTGCTGTGTAAGTCCAGAGCGGTTCACCGGAATCTGCATCGAGAGCAAACAGCGTATGCTTATTCACCTGTGCTACGAACAGTTTTCCCTCTGCAATTGTCAACGCGCTCAGTTTTCCGCCCAGTTTTCTTTTCCAGGCTTGTTTCAACTTGGCAGGAACGTCTGTTTCAGTCGTGCCGGATCGTGCTGAATCGTGCCGAAATGTCGGCCAGTTTTCCTGTTCAGAACTTACTGCCCGTTGACTGCTCATCGCCTTATACGCCGAGCCTTTTTCAAGACGCCCTGCATCGGAAATATTCTGGGGAAGTTTGAGAGAATCTGATTCTGCAGCAAGAGCATTGAAGCCGTACAATTTTGATTCCGGGTAACAGGCACAATCATGAGGCGGCGTATAAACCAACCCGTTACAGGGCATAATGCCATACAGGCAACCGCCTCGCACCCAGTGGTTAATGTTCCAGTCTTTCTTTTTATAATCGACAAATTCAATTCCGGTGCGTGAAGGAAGTAGAAAACGATCCGTCGCTTTCGCCATGTAACAGCGGTGATGGAACCAATACGTTTTGACGTTGGGAGGAAATGTACTTTTCACCTCGCCTGTTTTTGGGTTACGTCCCGTGAACACGCCGGAATCTTTGGTTGCCGTTGTCGGGGCGGACCAGACTAATCCTCCCACAACCAGTAAGTCTTCGGGGGAATCATAAGCCGATTTATCATGATGCGCCTTCCACAACTCTTTGCCGGTCTCCAGCGAGAACGACCGCATTGTTCGATCCCCTCCCGCAAACAGCACGACATCTTCATAGATGACAAGTTTCGGGCCGAAGTTCATCGTCATCTGGGAACGCCTCGGGGCAGCAGCTTTCCAGATTTCCTTGCCATCAGTGCGATCCAGGCAAATGACTTGTTCGCCATCGTAAAACAGAACCTCCTGTTTCGTGGCAGCCAGCGTGATGGGAGCAACGCGGGTTTCTTTCAGCCAAAGTTGTTTCCCGGTATCTGCATCAAACGCCATGATCTGCCGTGGTTGCTGATTCCACTGGTAATCTGGCTTGCGCACCCGTTGTTGATCACCCACATTTTTTTCGGGAGTAAATGTCGTCATCACATTCTCTCCCTTGTTGACGACCAGAAAAAGTTTCCCTTCCGAAAAGATGATCTCTTCTGTGGAGCCACTGTTTTCGTAAGTCAGCAATGTCTTACCAGTGATCGCATCGAGTGCAGTCAACGGAGATTTGATGCCGAGTGTCACAAAAACTTTATCATCAACCGCAACCAGGCGACGTGCCAGTTGTGTCGGTCCGTTCTTCAAAGGCCATAAATGATTGTGCCAGGAGTCGATGTCTCGTTTCCAAAGGACAGTCCCGTTGAAGGCATCGCGGGCAACGACTTTCCATTTGGGAGGCAACTGAATCGAAGTGCGGGAACCTTCATCCATAATATAAAAAATACGATCCGATGCAGAAACGAGCGCACTCATACTCGCCATGCGATCGTGATGCCGGGACCAGCGGGGAGAACCAATCCACTGCAAATGGCGAGGCGGACCAACAACACGATCATGCGCGACCGCATTGCCAGAAGCATCGTGCATGAAGTGCGTCCATTCATCGATATCTGCAGGACGTGGCTTCTTTGTTTTCTTCCATTGGTTTCCCTGTTTGATATAGGCTACACCATGAGGCGTCAGCGTTCGCAAAACTTCCTGCATGCTCACATCGCCCAGGTCTTCAGCGACAAACAGATTGACCATGTTATCAACATAACCGAGTTTGTTCCCGCTGAAATGTTCAACAGATACCTCGCCGTACAATCCGAGAGACTGAATATGTTTGCGTGCGTTTTCAACATGGCTGCGGTTCGCATCAAGCCCATGCACCTGATAGCTGTCGTTGACTTTCAACCGTGCCGTCAGTTTGCCATCACCACAACCGAAATGAACAATCAGGCCACCCGTCACGCCAGTTTCACTAATAATTTTGTTCGCCAATGCAATCTGATTTTCCTCTGCTTCCACCTGCCGATTCATCAACAGGCAAAAGCATGCCACAGAGAAAATCAAAGAGAAAACCTGTTTCACGTAAAGCGGGGTCGCGTGTCGCATTGCTGTCCTCTTTTTATAACTAACGGCAAATGTTTACGAACGGCTCGCAAAATTAAAAGATATTTCATTTCAGTTACGGCGATCAGAACAGACCAGCCGTGCTGGGAATTCATGAACTCAGGAAACTAATCCACCGGCATATTCAGGATGGTTGTAATGAGATAAAATGTCAAGAGTCAGACAAAATAGCTTCCATTGCATCATTATTCCGTTAAGCAATTTTCTCAAAATTAGCCGTAGAGCATGAAGAATATTTACATCGCAGGGGGTTCCATGCTATAACTGACAGCAAAACAACACAAATTGGACATAAAGGGACAATATAATGAAGTTAAAATGGCTGATTGCACCTGTTATCGCCTGCGTAACTCTAGGCATGAGCGTTGCATTGAGTGAAGAACCGGGTAATGCGAGCAAATCTGTCGAGCCGGATCGTCTATCGGTGGATGCTGCACGTGAGAAAGCAAAGTTGATGAACCAGATCTACCTGGCAACATTGGAAGTCGTGCATGATCACTATTTCCATGGCGAGCGATCCGTCGTGCCAGCGCGTGCACTGGAAGATGTATTTGCAGTCGTGAAACAAAAAACGAACTCTGATGCGAATTGGATTTCCGTCAACATGAAGGCGATGAGCATCGGGCATCGACCCAAAACCGACTTCGAAAAAATGGCCGCCAAGGAAATCGCCAAAGGAAAGGGTGAATACGAAGCTGTCGTAGACGGCTACTACCGACGAGCCGCAGCGGTCCCACTGGACAGCAACTGCGTCGGCTGCCACGGCGGTCTGTTCAAAACACAATCAAAGAAACCAAAATTCGCCGGCCTGGTTATCAGCATCCCGATTCAGCAAAAAACAGCTAAGAAAATATCCGTTTCAAAAAAATAAGACGCCTCTCAATTAACTTTTGAGCAATGTTTGGTTTTTGCAGAAATTATTGTTGCCTGCAGGGTAGCTATGGCGGGCCTCCGCATGAAATAGCAGGATACACTTTCCATCGTGGTCCGCCATAGCGGTCCCTACGTCAGGGCTGGGCTGGTAAATAACCCGGAGAATGGGGAAATCAGGGTGTTTTCGTGTTGAGAAACTGTTGCGAGAAATAACTGTTTCGTGTGCCACGGCTCTGTGAGCCGTGCTGCGTTGGAGTGAGAATATCTTGCTGAAAATCAAGCTTGATTTTCAGTTCGCACGGCTCACAGAGCCGTGGCACCCAACAGGGAATCATAAAACAAAGCGCAACAATACAACTGACAACAACTTAAGAAATTTACCAGCCCACGTCAGGGCTGGGGCGATGTCATTGCTGTATTCAAACGGGGACTGAGCAATCCATTTCCATCTGCCTGACCTGACTCGGGAAGATCTTAAATTCCTGATGAGCCTCTTTATTTATGTTTCAGTGCTATGGTTGAAAAGCCAGCGATTCGTATCCCTTTTGGGGTCGTTCGATAAATAACTGTCGTGATCTTTGGATGGCCCAGACGCATCGCGTCTGGGTGACGCAGTCACAAGAGGCCGAGAATGTGATTTACCAATATCAATCAACTCCCCATATTTTACAGTCAATCTATCTGTTTCGAGAGTCTCACAATCGATCAAACCACATTCTCGGCTTCCTGTTGCGGTGCAACTCAGACACTCCGCGTCTGAGCTATCCCTGTAGCGAAATGCGACAGTAATTGTTCGAGTGATCCTTGCTTCATCAAATGGGATACGTCACAAGGAAAACAGACTTTGCCGACATCATTTTTTAAAAATGATGTCGGCAATTTGACCTCGAAATATGCAAACGCTTTTGGCTGCTCTCGCCTTATCTCAAGTCTTTTTTTGAACTTTTTTCTGTGCAGAAGTAAAGGGCGATCAAATCAAATAATAACCGCCCTATCCTTGATGTTCTATTTCCTTGGCCTTTGGTCATATACATAGATGAAACCAGAGAGTCATTGTTCGAACGAGACATTGTATTCGGTTCATTGTATAGTATTTCTATCGAAAATATGCGAAGCTGGAATCTCTTTTGACATCTCTTTGCGATCAGCACCAGAAAAAAATGAACGAATCCCCGTCTAATTCAAATTTCGATCCGGAAATTTCATCGGATGATGAATCATTAACCGAGCGATATGAATCGGTTGGAGATCGCGAATCTGCTGAATCTTTTCTGGAGGAAACGATTGATCCGATTCAGGATTTAGCGGAATATCTTTGGGAAACGCATGATGAATCGAGGCATTCTGAACTGAAGGAAGTCGTTTTCAACGAAGCGAACGAAGATCTCGATCATGTCATCGGCAGGCGATTTTCGATTTATCGTTGCGATGCGTTGCTTGGTAAAGGGGGAATGGGGCGAGTTTATCTGGCTTATCATTCGCAGTTAGGTCGCCCATGTGCCTTGAAGATTAGTTCGCCTCGTAAAATGCCTGTCGCCTATGCCGGCTGGGATCGTACCCTCAAAGAGGGGCGTTCGGCTGCGTTGTTAATTCATCCGAATGTTGTCACCGTTCATGCGATCGGCGAACATAAAGGGCGTCAGTTTATTGAAATGGAACTGGTCTCGGGTGGTTCACTCAGATCGATTCTTCGTAAAGAAGGGAGCCTGCCGCTACTTAAAGTATTGCAGTGGATTTGTGGAGCCTCCAAAGGACTT
>JAJRTM010000492.1 GCA_024278285.1 Planctomycetota bacterium | reverse complement strand
TCGAAGACAATCAGTGTGCCTCCATTTTTTTCGACACGGAAAGGATAGACCGGCAAATCGATCGTGCCGCCATCTTCTTCATATTTTTCGAGTCGTACAATTTGCGTATCAAGAAATTCTTTGACCGCCTTGGCATCTTTCAGAGAGATACAAAGCGTGGTACCTGCCCCAAAGAAACCGCCATTGGCATCGTCATACATGCAAACGGTATTGCCAAGATGATCCAGTAAATCTGCCTTGGGATCGAAGCCGAGGATGTTAGGAATTTGTTGGAGGATTGCATCTAACTGGTCTTCCATCTGGGGACCATTGAACTTCGCTGCTTTTCTGGCAAGAGTAATAAGGTTGGCATGCAGGGCAGAGGCATCAAACTGAAACGCGGTAAGCCAGTTCATTTTTTTCGGTAACGCGGGCAAATCTTTCAACGTCATCGTCTTGCCATTTTTTGTGGTCAGGCCAACAAACTTTGTTTCGGCCCAAATTGCTTCCCCTTTGTAGCCTGCCCGTGAAACAACTTGGTCGAGTTTATCAATCCCGATCATTTCCAGAACAGTGCTGACGGTGATCGGTTCGGGAAGCGGTGCTGGAATGGGAATGGGAATGGGAATGTCGCCGTAGGTTTGCTGTAACGCTTTCCAATCGAGCCAGATCAGGCTTGTCTGTTCGTAATCGGTTTTGGCAGAATTAACAGTCTTCCATTTTTTGTTGGAAGAAATCGAAGGCGACTTCCCGGTTGCACAAGCTATCGTATTGGCAATTGCATCTTGCCCAACTGTAACGACAAGGTGTTTTCCTTCTGCCCAGACACCTACTTCAATACCGGGTGAGTCGGGAATGAGTAATGTTGCAATCTTTCGCCCTTCAATTTCTTTGATTTCGATTCTTTCGCCAGCAGACTGGCTCAACTCGAAAAGATCAGCCATCCATTTGCCAGAATTTGGGAAGATTACCGTGGCGGTTGGAATTGGCAGCCCCTCTCCCTGTGGCAGCGAGGCTCCAAGGACAAAACCGTTGGCGAGTAAATCGGAAACGGCTGCTCTTATTTTTTTTGCACTCCCCGTGTTATCCTGGGAAACAGCAGCGTCAATCAAACCCTCAAAAACTTCCGCCAGACCAGATTCGTAAAATGCTTTGAACTCAGCAGTTTGCTCGTATGCTTTCTGGTGTTCTTTCGATCCATCAATCTGACAATAGAGGAAACTGTTTTCAGGCAACAGGTCTTGCGGTGCCGTTTGCTGAAACAACAGCGTATTTGCGGAGGTCCAGCCGACGACCAATAAAAGCAACAGACCAGCGCAAAGACCCGTTGTGTACCAATTTTTTTTGAGTTTCGCCATTTCGCTATTTTCCTCCGATGTATTTGTTACGACAAACGATTCCGTAAAATCTGCTTCTACACTACTGGTGGACAATAACGTGTTCAGATGATATGTGCGAGTCTGGAATGGGAAAAACTGGCGTTTTGTTTCAATCGCCCCAATCCATTTCTTATGCCAAAATGCGGGTTCAATCTGGAATTTAATGGCAACGGATAATCGCTACGATTCCCCGGTCTGGAAAACTGAGGGTAGCTTCTCTATGTTTTTCACTTTGAAAATTGACTTTGCACAACGATTAGCGGTAGTATAAACCGACGAATAAGTGTGAGAGATTCCCCGTTTTGTGTTCCAGGATGTTAATTTCGAGTTCGGGTGTTCCATGATTACGACAATTGGTCGCGTCTTCACAGTTCTGATTGCGATGACTTCAGCCGCTTTTATGGCGTTTGCGATGTCGCGTTGGGCTACCGTTCCCGACTGGCCTTCGGAGGCAAGAAAGCTGGAGGACTTCAAACTGACCAGAACGGAAGGGGAGACGCCAAGCTGGTCGGCTTCAACACGCAGAACCGGAGATGCCGTTTCGACCTCGACGAATATTGGTCAGGTTCTCGAAGCGATGTATAAAAAAGCCGCGCAGGACAATCAGGCAGAGTTAGGCGATCTTCAACCGCAGATTCCTATTCTGGAAGAGGAAATCAGTTTAGCCAAGACTTCAATTGAGCAGGATAGCTTGGCGGCTGCGACAAAAGCAGATCAATTAAGTGCAGAATTTGAGCAACTACGCGAACTGGTCAGTAAATTAACAACTGAAGCAGAACTCGAAAAAGCGACCGCCCAGAAGTTGCAACAGCAGCGAAAACGGCGGCGCAGCGATGTCTACCGAGTTCGGGAAGAACTGGCAGAAGTTGAGACCGATCAGTTTCGAGCCGAGCAGCTTCAAAAACAGATTATCGATATGATTCGCCGTGTCCAGGGGAATTTTGTTAAATTACAAACTCGGCATCAACAACTGAAAAAATCCCTACAGTAGGGATTTCGTAACGGAATTTGCAGAAATTGAAGCAGGAACCTCCCTGTTTTCTTGAGTCTGCCCCTGTTTCTTTCGATGCTATCTGCATGGCTGCATCGAAGCAGTCTGAGGAAATCGAAAGACGAAGGTTCGATTTTCTTTGATAGAAGCAAAAAAGTTTGGCATAATGCTGTTCGTTATTGTGCGGTGAAGATTACTGTGTAGTGAAGATTTCAATCGTCATTCCCTTTTCCGGGAGATGTTCCAGTGGTAACACCGGGGCGGTTGTTCAAAAATAAGTGTTTGCGTTGAGACCGGGAGAGTTAAGATGTCATTTGTCGGCAAGTTTTTCGTGGTGAT
>JAJRTM010000491.1 GCA_024278285.1 Planctomycetota bacterium | reverse complement strand
TTCTGCAACAATTGCCTTTGCCGATTCAGCAATATATAACACCTGGGGCTACTTCCCCAATAATTACATGATGGAAAACTGGCTGCTGGAACCGCCCGGTCGAACGCAGCCTTCGGTTCATTTCAGGCACCATAATTCTGCCAATGTTGCCTTTTTAGATGGGCATGTCGAATCGCGAGGACCGAGCTTTATCACTCTTCCCGCGTGGTTCACACCAGCGCAAATTCAAGCCAACAAAGATAACCATCTCGGATTCATTGGCGATGACGATACCTGGTATGATCGCAAGTAAACTGGTAGAATAACTGTGCGGATGCAGAGTGGGAAATAATCCACTCTGCTTTTTCTATAAGTTGCGAGTTGTTCGTAAACGATTACCGTTATTTATTATAGGCAAGGGAGTGGTCTTATGCTTCAAAGTAAGCAGCATTCAGAAACAGATAAAATTTCCTGGAAGCAATTCCTGGCAATTGGCGTGATCGTTTTCTTTGTCGTTCTTGCTAAGCTGATGCCTTATTTACTTCCGAAATTTGGTTGGGAAATACCGGTTGATCAGTCATGGTCCTATTTCTGGAACTTTTCGCCGATGCTGCCGCTGGCGCTTGTTGCAGGAGCAATATTTTCTCTTCGCTGGGCGGTATTGATTCCTACTCTTGCCTGGCTCGCAGGGGACCTGGGTATCTGGGCGCTGACCGGGCATCGAGACTGGGCGTTTTATCCGATGTCGCCTTTTATTTATCTGCTGATGTGGATGACCGTTTTCATTGGCGCAACGGGAGCACGTTGGGCGGGCGATGGCGATCAACTGGCACGGTCCGTTCGAAACCTGCTTGGTGGCTTTGTTGGTGCGACGCTGTTTTTTCTGATCAGCAATTTTCTGGTCTGGTCTTTTGGGAATGCCGTCTTTTACCCACTTACATTGGGCGGCTTGCTGGAATGCTACACACTTGCCATTCCCTTTTATCGAAATTCATTAGTTGGCATGGTCATTTATGTTCCTGTGCTGACAATGCTGTTCAGCTCCATCGTTTCTGCAAACGAAACCGTTCAAGCAATCGAGTTGGGAAATGTCCAAAAGGCGTAGCGACTCTGTTCATTCGCAGCGCCGCCTGTTAATTAACTCGAATGTTACCAGGGTCATCACTGACCCAATTCCCTCGAAATATCCAGCCGGTTTTGCGCAGCATTTCGTTGATGAGAGCCTAACCCGGCGTAGCCGGAACCAAACAGGAAAGTAGGCGTTAGGTAGTAGGTATTAGGCGTTAGGAAAAAGTAGGATGGCGTGCTTGCACCCATCAAATGTGGTTTCCACTATTATAAATCTAATGCTGTATCAGTCTGATGACGGTGAATCAATGGCAGGATAGTAACAAATATCACTCTCTGTTTTTCATCGGACGCAACTGGGCACGCGAAGATGGGTGCAAGCACGCCATCCTACGACTGGAATCATAAAATGTAGCGACACTCGCCAGAGTGTGGACGAATTGGCAACTCGATTTCCACCGTCTGGCGACGGTAGCTACAACATAAAATCCAGGCAGTTTTTCGCAGCATTTCATTGAGGAGAACCTAAACCATCGGCATTATGGTTGCGGCGAGGATGGTCAGAATTAATCCGAAAAGTCCCATGCAGGATGTCATCGGGGTGACATATTTAAGGGTTTCCCATTCTGTCATGCCGCTCATTTTTCCGATGACCCAAAAGCCGGAATCGTTCATCCATAAAAACATTTTACTGCCACAACCGATCGCGATGGCAAGATAAACAGGATGAAAACCGAGTTCCACCCCGGTCGCAAAACTTGCCATCACGCCAACTCCGGTGATCATAGAAACGGTTGCAGAACCTTGCGCCAATCGAACCAACGCGGTTACGATAAATGCGATTGATAAAATGACAGCGGTGGAGGCTCCACTGACATCGCCAAACAAATTGGCAATGCCGGTTTGCTGAAGGGCTGCCCCGAACGCCCCGCCAGCACAAGTGATGAGAATAATCACTCCGCCACTGGCAAGAGCAGCCTGCAACGCCATCGCCAGTTCTGTCAAGTTCTGTTTTGTTTGCCGAACGAGCATCACAATCGCCAGTCCTGCTGAAATGGCCATCGCAATGTTTTTGTTGCCAAACAGTTCAAAGAAATTGTCCAGAGATCGCATCATCGGCGAAATTTCTGGACCGGGAACTCCTTTTAAAATTGCATTGATAACGGTATTGCCTGTGATCAAAAGGACGGGCAGTACAATCGGCATTAAAGCCATGATAATCGAAGGGAGTTCACTTTCATCGCGTTTGGAAATCTTCTCCAGATCTTCCAGAGACATATCAGGTGTTTCCCGCAGCGGCAGATCGACAAAGCGTGTTAATACAAGAGCATAGAAAAACCCGAAGACCGAGCAGCCCAGGCCAATCAAGCCGCCCATCAGGATCATTACGCCTACATCAACGCCAAGTTCTTCGGCGGCAAACAATGGCCCCGGTGTGGGAGGCACAAGTGAATGAGCCATCGTTCCGCCGATGACAATTGCCAATACGTAAAACAGATAATCTTTTCCCGTTCGCATGCGGGCGGCTTTGCCCAGCGGGATCATTAAATAGAAAACAGTATCGAAGAAAACTGGTGTCGATAACGCAAAGCCACTCAACACAAAAGAAGCCGGCGCGTTTTTTTCGCCAATTAAACGTAATGACCAACGCACAATTTTATCAGCCGCCCCGCTATCGAGAAGCATTTTTCCGATGATCGCTGCGAGCGCAATCAGGATTCCGATTTTGACACACGTTCCCCCAAAACTGGTCGCGACGCGGTTTCCGACAGTCTGCCTGGAAGCGGATCGAGAATTGCTGCGAACTTCTGGCGAAACAACATAGATCGTTTTCCAATCGAGCATTGTTAAATCGGAGTCTTCTTTTTTCGATTTCATTTTGACCGATGCAGCAGCGTACTTCTGATCGTCTCCCTCTTTGTTTTTTTGTGTGATAAATTTCGTGACAGTCGCGATGCCAATATTTTCCACTTCACCCGATTTTTGATTTCGTGCAACCAGTTGAAAACGCCGTCCTGGTTGGTTGACAATGCCGGGGGAAAGTTCCAGCAGTAAATGATTGGGCTGGATATCGAAAACCTGAACTCGTTTCTTACCCAGATCGTACCATTCAATTGTTGCAGTGGGCGTTAAAGCAGAAACGGACAGGGCAGCTATAATGAGAGCCAGGAAAGCGTGCAGACGCAAACCGAGAATTCCTCCCACAACAATCACCAGACCCACAGCCACAATTGCCAGTGTTGCAGAAAGCGTCAACATAGTTTCGCCTTGTCTATTATCTGATAAAGTATAACTTTGGTGGAGATGGACCAGTTGTGCCGAGATATCAGTGTTCACTGATTACATAATTTTGGCTATTCTGTGTGAGTGGGCGGGATATTGCAACCAGTTGATACTTAAAACACCTTGCATAGAGATTTCAACGAAAGTTCGATGTTCTGGTCAAAAAAACGAAGACCATACGAAACTTTATCTGGCTGAGCGGTGTTTATTTCCAGTGAAAGCGGAAAGTTGTGTTGCTCTTTTCGGTTACGATTGGTTATTCAGTCGTGTGATACGCGGTTTAATTGGTTAACTCAGGATTCATCGAGGACAAATTATGTGCAAAAATGCCAGTCAATGGGTGAGATTCGGTCTATTCAGTTTTCTTGCCATTGCGGTATCAACTCCTGCAATGGCTGGTTCGAATTTGAATTACCGAAATCATGTCGCTGTCGCCAGGCAGGTTGATCAATTGATTGAGCAGGGCATCAAGGAAAAAGGCCAGTCGGTAGCCCAAGCCGCCAGCGATGAAGATTTTCTAAGGCGGCTGACTCTCGATTTAGTCGGGCGAATTCCTTCAGTCAGCGAAATGACATTATACGGACTTGATCCCGATCCCATGAAACGCGATAAGCAAATTCGAAAGTTGATTGCATCCGAAGATTTTGCGATCAACTGGTCCGCTTACTGGAGGGATGTTTTATATTCTCGCGCGACCGATTCCCGTGCAGCTCGTTTGCAGTCGGGGACTTTTGAAAACTGGCTGAAGGAAAACATTGAAGCGAACAAACCGTGGGATGAAGTTGCCACCGAGATGATTACTGCCTCGGGCGATGTCAGAGAAGATGGAGCAACCGCTTTAATTTTTGCCCATCAAGGAAATCCGAAGGAAATCACTTCTGAAGTGACACGGATTTTTCTGGGAATACAAATTCAATGTGCTAACTGCCACGATCATCCGACCGATACCTGGACCCGCGAGCAATTTCATCAGATGGCTGCTTTCTTTCCCAGAGTCGCTGTACGTCAAAAGAGAGGGGATTCTGGACCACGTATTTTTGAAATCGTTTCGATTGACAAGGCCAAAAACAGCAGCGGGCGAGATGCGTTAAATAATCCGAAGCGTCTTGTACGAACTCTCGATAAAAATGGTGACAAGAAAATCAGCCGAGATGAAGTTCAAGGAAAAAAACAATTCGCCCGATTGTTTGATCGACTTCTGGCACTGGGTGATAAAAATGGTGACAAGGCTCTTTCCGCCGAGGAAATTCAGGCTATCCCATTACCGGGAGGCAACCGCAGAGCGACAACCGAATATTACATGCCGAATTTGGAAAACCCGACCGCAAAAGGGACATTGATGCAGCCTGCCTTTTTCATCAACAAAGAAAAAGTGGCAGCAGGGCTTAAAGATGTCGAGCGTCGCGAACTATTGGCGAAATATGTAACCGATCCCGATAACCCCTGGTTCGCCAAGGCGTTTGTCAATCGAATCTGGTCCGAAATGCTCGGCCGCGGTTTTTATTCCCCTGTTGATGACATGGGACCACTGCGAGACCCCGAACATGAACAGGCAATTGAACTGCTCAGCGAAGCGTTCACAAAAAACGGGTACGATACCAAATGGCTTTACCGCACGATTGCAAACACCGCTGCTTATCAACGAAGTATCAAATCACCAAATAACCAAACAGAAATTGATGAACCGATTGCGTTCGCCTGTGCAACGCCAACACGTTTGCGATCCGAACAAATATTTGCCTCGCTGATGGAACTTTCCGGGTTGGAGCAGGAGAAAAATGTTCCCAGAGGGCGAGGAAACCGATTTCAAAATAACCCGAAAACTCAATTTACGAACCTGTTCAACTACGATCCTTCGACCCCTCAAGACGACATCATGGGAACGATTCCACAATCGTTGTTTATGATGAATTCTAATATCATCGACAAGTTAATTTCTGCTCGCGGAACCGGCCCGCTGGCTCGCATCGTCAAAAAATATAGTGACGATACCGATGCAATCACCGAATTGTATTTGTTGGTTTTATCAAGAGACCCCAGCAAGAAAGAACTGGCAATATGCAGCGAATATCTTGAAGAAAGCAGCAATCGAAACGAAGCCTTTGAAGATATTATGTGGTCGCTGGTGAATTCGAGTGAGTTCATCAGTAAACGCTGAAGCTCGGTAAGGCTAAACTACGAATTATCAAAATAAAATAAGGAATATATGATGAACGCAAGCTGGCACGAAATGGTGAAGATGACCCGTCACGGTTTTAATCGCAGACGTTTTTTACACACAGTTTCTGCGGCTGGCCTGGCGGCTGGGACGCTCAGTTTTCGGGACTTGGTTAGCTTGCAGGCGGAGGAACTTCGCAAGAAGCACAAGGCAGTGATTGTTTTGTGGATGGCGGGAGCTCCAAGCCAGATGGAAACTTTTGATCCGAAGCCAAAACACGAAAACGGCGGCGATACCAAAGCGATTAAAACCAATGTCCCCGGCATTCAGATTGCAGAGGGCTGGGAACAAACCGCCAAGGTGATGCAGCATTGCAACATCATCCGTTCGATGTCTCATAAAGAAGGAAATCACCGCCGGGCCACTTATCAGCTTCATACCGGTTACCTCCCCGCAGGTTCCGTCAAGCATCCTTCGTTGGGTTCAAACATTACCAGCGAAATTGCAGATAAGAAACTTGAGATCCCATCGATTGTGACCATTGGTCGTGGAGCCGATGGAAATGGAGCCGGTTTTTTGGGCGTTAATTACGAACCGCTGTTGATTACCAAACCGGGGGACATTCCCGAAAACTCTGCTCCACGAGTGACTGATTCCCGCTATGCAAAACGATTGAACCTGCTTGGAAAACTTCAGGAAGATTTTTCTGATCGCGGTGGAAAAACAGTAGTACAAAATCAGAATGCCATTTACGGCAAGGCATCTCGCATGGTGCAAAGCCCGAACTTACAAGCTTTCAATACCGAAAGTGAACCGGAATCTTTGAAGACCCGTTACGGCAACACTCAATTCGGCAAGGGCTGCTTACTTGCCCGCAGGCTGGTTGAACATGGCGTCAGTTACGTCGAAGTAGTTTCCAACGGGTGGGATACTCACGACAATGTTTTTGATCGCGTTTCTACTCTTGCTTCCCAGGTAGATCCCGCGATGGCGACCCTTATTTCTGATCTGAATGATCGTGGTATGCTCGATGATACGCTCGTGGTTTGGATGGGAGAGTTTGGTCGTACTCCGAAAGTAAATGGACGGGGTGGACGCGATCACTACCCGCGTGCTTTCAATGCAATGTTAGCGGGAGGCGGCACAAAAGGAGGACAGGTTATTGGCTCCACCACGCCCGATGGAACCGCCATCAAAGATCGCCCGGTTACTGTCACGGATCTATTCCAGTCAATTTGCCATTCGATAAAAGTTGATCCAGAAGTCACACACATGAGTCCACTGGGGCGCCCCATGAAAATTGTTGATGGCGGCGAAGTCATTCAAGAATTATTCAGTTAAAGCGATCTGACTGCAACAACCACTTATCATTTCAAGCCATTTTCACTTCACGGTGTAGGTGGTCATGGTGTGAGCGTCTATTACGAGTTCGCGATTAACTTATCGGCTCCCTGGCGGAGTAGGTCATCAGCGAGGCTTTCTCCCATCTCGATGGCGAACTGTTGAGATTGATCTGAAGCAAGGTTGCTGATGTCAGGAATCGGGGCAGCTACCATTGCTTTGAAATTTTGTTTGCCATCGGGGCTTAGAACAATCGCCAGCATTACTAACAATCTGTTGCCATCGATACAACAATTGATACCAACTGGTGCATGGCAGCCTGCCTGTAATCGAGCCAGTACCGTTCGCTCTGCCAAGGTAGTGAATTGGGTTTCGTGGTCAGTTAACTGAGCCAGCAAAGTTCTCGTTGCTTTATCATCAACTCTGCATTCAATACCGAGTGCTCCCTGCCCAACAGCGGGAAGCATAACGGGCGACTCCAAAATTACAGAGAGACGATTCTCCCAGCCAAGCCGTTCAAGCCCAGCCACTGCCAGGATGAGGGCATCGTATTGACCTTCATCCAGTTTTTTTAGTCGTGTGTTTAAGTTGCCTCGAATTTCAAGAAGATTCAAATCAGGGCGGGCAGCCAGCAATTGTGCCTGTCTTCTGGGGCTTCCCGAACCGATTCGCGCTCCTTCAGCCAGACAATCGAGCGGATAGTCTGCGTCTATCTTGGAAGAATGATCAGCGGGCAGAACAATCGCGTCCCAGCGGCTGGCTCGTTTCGGCACGCAGGCCAAAGTTAATTCCGGAGCGACCACAACGGTTGGCAAATCCTTTAAGCTATGGACCGCAATATCTGCTTGCGAATCGATAACCGCCCGTTGCCCTTCACGTGTAAAAACGCCCGTTCCGCCAAGTTGACGCAAAGGTTGCGATTGATCCTGATCGCCAATCGTGGTGACATCGACCAGTTCGATTTCAGTTTCAGGAGAGATGCCGCGAATAAGATCAGCGACATGATTCGCCTGCCATAATGCAAGCTGACTCCCACGTGTTGCAATCCGTATTTTTTTCACGCTGCCGTTTTTCTGTTATTGTTGAACATGCTCTGCACGGTTATTAATGATTTGTTTAACGCAATACCGAACCACGGCTCACAGAGCCGTGGCACACTCAGTCCTTTCATCCTAATCAAGAAATATCGTCTGTTCGCGGTCCGGGCCAATGGAGACGATTTTTACCGGGACGCCGACCAGTTCGGAAACCATCTTCACATACGATTGTGCATTTTCGGGGAGATCGTCCCACGACTTGGCGGCGGTGATGTCACATTCCCAACCGGGAACGGTGCGATAGATCGGCTTGGCGGCGGCGAGATCGTCAATCTGGCTGGGGAAATCTTCGGTTCGCTTTCCGTTAATTTCGTACGCTTCGCAAATTTTCACTTCCGGCAATTTGCTGAGAACATCGAGCAGCATCACTGCGATGCAATCGACACCACTTACCTGGGAACCGTAGCGGGTTGCCACCGCATCGAGCCAACCGCATCGACGAGGCCGACCGGTGACGGTGCCGTATTCGTTGCCTTCGTCTCGAATATGCTGACCGGTTTCATCGAGTAACTCTGTGGGACAAGGTCCGCCACCGACACGAGTTGTGTACGCTTTAACAACACCAATCATCTGGGAAATATGCCGTTCGGGAACGCCAGATCCTGAATGAATTCCTGCACCGGAACTGTTGGAAGAAGTCACAAAAGGGAAGGTGCCGTGATCGATATCAAGCAAACTCCCTTGGGCTCCTTCAAACATTAATCGCTTGCCCGCTTTTATTTGCCGATGCAAAAAAGCGGTTGTATCTGTAATGTGCGGTTTGAAATGCTCTCCCAGCGAAACGTACTGATCGATAATTTCGGCAGCATCAAACGGTTTATGTTCTGGATCAAGAGCCGACAGGATGATGTTTTTGAAGTCGACAATTTCCGGAATTTTTTCGCGGAGAACGTCGGGGCGAATGATATCGCCCATACGGATGGCGTGGCTGCGGTTTGCTTTTTCACGGTAACATAAACCGATACCCCGCATCGTGGTGCCGATCGCTTTATCGCCTCGCTGTTTTTCGTAGATCGCTTCTTCAGCCATGTGATACGGAAAGACAACATGGGCACGGTCGCTGATGAGCAGGTCATCACCAATCTCGATTCCCTGCTCCTTAACGCCTGCAATTTCTTTCAGTAGTGCAGTCGGGTTGATCACAACACCTGTCGCGATGACGGAAACGACTCCCGGACGCAGCACCCCGGCTGGCAGCATCGAAAGTTTGAATGTTTTGCCGTCAAACTTTACGGTATGTCCTGCGTTGTTCCCTCCCAGGTAACGCACGACAATTTCGTGTTGATCGGTTAATAAATCGACAATTTTTCCCTTGGCCTCATCTCCCCACTGGAGACCAATTACCGCAGTTGCTGACACGACAATATTCCCATTCCGAGTTAATACGACTGAGCATTGCAAAATAAAAACGTCGGACCCACCTTGAAATAAGTGCAGTATCCGACGCAATTCAGCCACTCATTTTACTTAGAACCTGCCACAGACTCCAGCGTCAAAGCAGGCTATTTGATAATTTTGAGTGTTGGCTCCAGCTTCCCGATTTTTTTTAAGAAAGATATCCCATACGATCCTGTTGTTATGGCACCTTTGAAGTGATGCGATTTTATTTGTACAATCATTGCAAGAGTGGACGCCTGGATCAGCCTCGACTGAATACTCCAACAACCCAGCACGGCTGGTCTGTTCTGACCGCTGTAGCCAAAAAAAGTTTTTCTGAAATTTGCGAGCCGTTCGTAAACTTTTACCGTTAGTAATATAAATCAGGATACAGATGATGAAACATGAAGTAACGCGGCGGCTTTTTTTGCAGAACACATCAAAGGTAGCTGGAATAACGGCTGCAACTTCTGCGTTGGGAGGAGTTCATGTTTGGGGAGCTTCTGCACCAGAGAAGTTGAATCTGGGAATTATCGGTTGCGGCTCAATCATGGGGCATCATGTTAAAGGGCTGGTCAGTCGGAAAGAGGCGGTTTCTATTTCGTATTTGTGTGATGTCGATCCGCAGCAAATTAACCGGATGGCCAAGCTGATGGAAGGCTTTCAATCGAAGCCGGCCAAACAGACTTCGCGTTTTGAAGATGTCATCAACGACAAAAATGTTGATGCGGTGATCGTCGCCACGCCTCACCATTGGCATGCCCCGATAACACTTGCAGCGATGATGCAGGGCAAAGATGTCTACATTGAAAAACCGATTTCACATGTTTACAACGAAGGGCATCTGATTATCGAGGCGGCGAAAAAGTACAATCGCATTGTGCAGCAGGGAAGCCAGATGCGTAACAGTCCGGTCACAGCGAAGGCGGAAAAATTGTTGAAGCAGGGGATTATCGGCGAAGTCAAAGTGGCTCGGGCATGGACGGCTGAAGCTCGCAGTCTTGTCAAACCTGTTCCCGATAGTGTTCCGCCCGCTGGGGTCGATTACGACCGCTGGCTTGGCCCGGCACCGAAGCATGCTTTTAATCAACATCGTTTTCATGGCACCTGGCGGATGTTTCGTGATTATGCCAATGGTGAAATTGGTGATGATGGAATTCATGATCTCGACATGGCAACATGGGGTTTGGGAGTCGATACGCTTCCCAAGCAAATCACCGCCCGCGGCAGTCGCATGATGTTGCACGGTAATGCAGGCGACTACCCCGACAACATGAATGTCACTTATGAATATCCTGATGGTCGATTATTGATTTACGAAAACTCTCCCTTCATGGCGTATGGTCAGCACGGTTTCGATAATGGAAACGTTTTTTACGGCACGAAGGGGTATATGATATTCTCTCG
>JAJRTM010000042.1 GCA_024278285.1 Planctomycetota bacterium | reverse complement strand
GAATCGGGAGCCTTCACCGGAGAAGTTTCTGTGGGAATGCTTCAGGATGTTGGCTGTGATTGGATTTTGCTGGGACACAGCGAACGTCGGCATGTACTCAAAGAGTGCAATGAAGTCATCAATAAAAAGACAAAAGCGGTTCTTGCCAAGGGCTTGGGGGCTGTTTTGTGTGTCGGTGAATTACTCGAAGAACGGGAAGCCGGGAAGACCGAAGCGGTTCTTGATGAACAAATGGCTGGTGGGCTCGAAGGGGTTTCTGCTGGACAAATGGGGCAGGTTGTCATTGCCTACGAGCCAGTCTGGGCAATCGGAACAGGCAAAACGGCTTCTCCAGAACAAGCCGAACAGGCGCATGCTCACCTTCGCAAATGGCTCGCGAGCCGTTATACTCAGGAATTGGCAGATTCAATTCGTATTCTTTACGGGGGAAGTGTCAAGCCGAGCAACGCGATGGAACTGCTTGGCCAGGCAAATGTTGATGGAGCCCTTGTTGGCGGGGCGAGTCTATCTGTTGAAAATTTCGGACCAATTATTGAGGCCGGCTTAGAATTATCCAAATCGTAGGTGAGACTTTCCGGCCTGACGGTAAGTTTCTCCAGGGTTTCATGTTTTAGTTATTTAAGGAGCTTGTCCGCGTGGACTATTTCATGTTGTTTGTGTTGGCGTGTTTGAGCTTTTTGCTGATTGTCGTTGTGTTATTGCAACGTGGTCGTGGTGGCGGATTAGCGGGAGCGCTTGGCGGGGCTGGTGGTCAAAGTGCCTTCGGAACCAAAGCAGGAGATGTCTTCACAAAAATCACCGTTGGGCTGGCTGTTATCTGGGTACTGGTTGCGGGGATTAGCATTCAGGTTCTCAGTAATACAACTGGTTCTTCGTTCAAAGGTGGGAAAGATGCTGTCCCTGCATTGGAGCCGGGCCCCGACGACACGGGAGAAGGATTGCAGGCTCCTAAAGATCAGCCACCTGTCAGTGAAGATAAGTTGGCACCTGCCAAAAAAGAAGAAACAAAAACTCCCGAAGCTGGCACCAAAGTTGATGGGGAAAAGAAAACAGAGTCTCCCGTTAAAACAGAAGAAAAGCCGGTAGCAGAAAAGCCCGCTCCTGCGAAGACAGAACCAGTGAAGCCGGATGCGAAAAGCCCGGAGAAAAAAGAGTAGTTCATTTTCAGGCGAGCCGGGGGTGTGAACCCCCTGGTCAGATTGTATACAAAGTTTGATTCAGCAGGAAGATATCTCGTGATTCTCAGTATGACCGGCATCGGGCGTTCGCGTCATGAAGATGATCAAATTCAGGCAGCCGTCGAAATTCGAGCGGTCAACAATAAATTTTTGAAGTTGAATCTACGATTACCAGATACGCTCAACGGGCGAGAATCAGCCGTTGATCGCATCGTTCGGCAGTATCTTGAACGCGGAACAGTCACCATTAATGTGCAGTTAACCCTGCAGAAACAAGCTAGTCCGTACGTTATTGATCACGAAACGTTAACTGAATATGTGAAAGAAGCTCAGGCAGCTTCAGAAAAATTGCACTTGCAGCCCCCCAGTCAACTTTCAGAATTTCTGGAACTTCCGGGCGTGATCGTTAATCGAGCCGCTTCACTGGATGATGAAGGCAAAGCAGAATGGGAAGCATTTGAACCCGCCTTGAAAGAGGCATTGGAGCAGTTGCAGAACTTTCGCCGAACCGAGGGGGAAGCAATGTCCAAAGCTCTTGTGAGCCATTGTGAAGAGCTTGAAGCGACCGTTAAAAAAATTGAAAACCGATCGCCTGGCGTGGTCGAAAATTATCGGAATCGGCTCAAAGATCGAATCAACGATTGGCTCAGCGAACAAGGTGTTCAAATTGAAGTCCCTGATATATTGAGAGAAGTCAGCATTTTTTCTGAACGATGTGACATCACTGAAGAAACGACCCGGCTGCATAGTCACATTAGTCAGTTTCGCGAGTTCCTGAACGAAAAAAGATCAACCGGGCGAAAGCTCGATTTTCTCTGTCAGGAAATGTTTCGAGAAACAAATACGATTGCCTCCAAAGCAAACGACATCGAAATTTCTCACGATACAGTCGGCATGAAAGCATCTGTCGAAAAAATGAGAGAGATCGTACAAAACATCGAGTAAGTGAATACCGTAGGTGAGGCTTTCCAGCCTGACAGATTTATATAAGGGAACCACTATTAATTCAAAAGGAGCACAGACATTCCTGTCTGTCGTGTTTGAGCCTCCCGTACTTACAGGCAGACAAGAATGTCTACCCTCCGTTCAAACTGTTTTTTGAAGTAATAGAGGTTTCCATCATTGTTTTGATTCAACTGGAAAAGTTTGCGTGGAACAGTCTGCCGAGAATTTACCCTTTTGCATTGTTGTTCTTTCCGGTCCCAGTGGTTCCGGAAAGACGACGATTGTTTCACGGTTGGTGCAGGAATCTCCTGTTAAGTTGATTAAGTCGATATCAGCAACAACTCGTCCTGCACGAGAACATGAAGTTGACCAGGAAGATTACTATTTTTTAACGCCGGAAGAGTTTGAAGAACGCAAGCAGCGAGGCGAATTTCTCGAATACGCAGAAGTTCATCGCACCGGTTACTGGTACGGCACGTTGAAATCAGAATTGGAACGTGCACAGAAAGAGAACGGTTGGGTTTTGCTGGAGATTGATGTTGAAGGGGCATTGAACATCATGCATGAATATCCTGACGCCCTGACGATTTTCATCACAACCCCTTCAGAAGAAGAATTTGAACAGCGGCTGCGAGACCGGGGAACAGAAGATGAAGCTGTTATTCAGCGTCGTCTGGAAACGGCTCGTCGTGAACTCGAATTTGTGGATCGTTATCAACATTGTGTGATTAACGACAATTTGGATCGAGCCATTATTGAAATCAAAGATATTTTGTCTAACAAAGCGGGAGAACTAAACAATCATGCTTGAAGCACTTAAAGAAGAAGCCATCGTTAAAAAAGTCGGTGGGCGTTTCAAACTTTCAACAATTATTCAAAAACGAATGATTGCGTTAAACCGAGGGGCACGCCCGCTGGTTGACCTACCGACAAAAAATATGATGGAAGTTGTTGTTCAGGAAATTCTGGAGGACAAAATTTATCTGGATCGCACGGGTAATGTTGCGTTACGCGGCGAAGTGGCTCCTTCAGTGGAAGACCTCTTCGACGATGCGGGCCCCAGTTTGGACGATTTAGGTTAGGGCAATTTCCGTGGCTGGTCATGAAATATTACTGGGCGTTAGCGGAGGTGTCGCTGCTTACAAGTCGGCTGATCTGGTCAGTCAACTTGTTAAGCAAGGGGACAGCGTTTCGGTAGTCATGACAAAATCTGCGGGGGAATTTATTGGCCCCGCTACCTTTGAAGCATTAACGAATCGCCCTGTTTATCGGGACCTCTTCTCGCCCCAGGAACATTTTCTGGGAGAGCATATTGGCTTGGCTCGCAGGGCTGATCTATTTTTGATTGCCCCTGCCACTGCGAACGTCATCGGCAAGTTAGCTAACGGAATCGCCGATGACTTGCTGACCACCTTGGCGATGGCTGCCACATGCCCGGTACTGGTTGCCCCCGCGATGAATGTCGAAATGTGGAATAAACCCGCGGTCCAACGCAATATTCAGCAAATTGAACAAGATGGCCTGCAAATTATTTCCCCCGATGAAGGCTGGCTAAGTTGCGGCGTCATCGGCAAAGGCCGCATGGCTGAACCTTCCGAGTTACTCAAAGTGATTGAGCAAACTTTAGATTAGCGACGTAGCCGTAGTCGTAGTGTGCGCTGTGCACACCATATTCAGTGCGCTATCGTTGCGAGGTTGGCCCAGGTTGATAAATTAACCGGGGCTGCTCGCTCAATTGATGATAGAAGATGAAGAGGAGAAGAAATTGTGAGTGCTAATTTTTTTTTCAAGTTGACTAGCATCTTGTTTCTTATCATATTTATGACTGGTTGCGGAGGATCTGGAAACAGTTCCCCTGTTAGCTTCAAGCTTAAAACTAAACCCAGCGATATTTTTTCTGACCCCAATTTAATTGCGCTATGTAAAGCAGCAATGAACAACGATATTCGTGAAATTGATCGTTTGATTTCTGCTGGTACTAATATCAATGCACAGGGAAAAGATGGATATACAGCAATTTATTTTGCCTTACACCCGGGAGGAAAAAATACTTTCCTGGCAATGCTTGAACACGGTGCAGATCCCAACATTCAAGTTACCACTTCTGGAGAATGCCTCATTTTACTTGTGGCAAAATCGCCTGATGATTCCGACTGGTTGGAAATGGTACTTAACCATGGAGGAGATCCTGACGCAGAAGACCCGACGCTCATTATCGATGCTAATTATACTCCAATTTATAAAGCAATATTTGCTGGCAACTTAAAAAGCGTCAAATTACTTATTAAGGCAGGTGCAAATATAAATCATCAATCTTAAATGGGGACCACGCCATCTATTTTTGCGGCAAGGCATGAGAAATACCGTATTCTTTATTATCTTCTTGGTGAGGGTGCAGATTTCAACTTAAAAGATAGCATTGGGCATGATCTTGCGTTTGCATGCTACTTGTATCCTCAGGACTTAAAGCATGAATTCCCCGTTGATTATGAATATAACCAGAAAGTATTGAAATTTCTTGAGGAAAAAGGAGTTGACCTCAAAGCTGCAAAAGAACGTGTAGACAAACACATGGGAAGGTAAGCCAGGCAGGCAAATAAAGGTGTCAGTATTTTTTTGGAAATTCTATCTGTTTTATTGTTCGTTTTTCTCTCCTGTTCACATTTTTTTTACAACGACAGAGAATACGGTTCCTGCCACCTTTAACTCATCCCACCTTTAACTCATCAATTAAAATAGACAGCTACAGAACAAGGTTTATTATTTATTGAGTTTCAATTCCCAATTTTATATCTGCGAATAAATTTGGTTAACTATTCGTATAAAGAATATAAAACAGAAAAGACTTATTGGGAAATTAAGGAGAATTACATGTCACTTGAGGGTTTTGAGATAGGCAACCAGGTCCACAAGTTCGGTTCGGGACATGGTGGCTTCGAGTCCCGATGGCATTGCCGATACCGCCTCTGTGCTTTCGATGTCGCCGCTGGGATATAGTGTGCGTTGTCCCTGGGCGTCGACCACTTCGTCAAACCGACCTTCACCACTGATATTTCGGTGAAGTCTTCCGGTGATGATTTTACCATCAGGTAGGATGATTTTCTGTATCAGGAACCCGGTCTTGACGGCTTTGTTGGGGAAAAGGATGGAGTCGAGCAGGTATTGCTCATCATGTGTCTCTGCAACATGATCCAACAGTGGCGCATGTACTTTGGGGTCTCCAACGACGTGACAAGCGTAACAGCCTCGCATTCGGAATACGAGCCGTCCCAGTTCGGGGCTGCCGGCAAGACTGTCTGCCAGTATTTGGTCACGCAGTTTGATATTGTCAGTGCCAGGGATCTTCCTGCCGGCTAACACCGCAGTGATGAAGACCAAATCTTCATCGACATCGGAGCCGTGTTGCTTGCGCACATTCTCTTCCACATGTTCAAGAATACGCTGCGCTGCAGAGTGTTCGCTATTAACCTGAAGAGCCCGCAGGGATGCGAGTACGACCTCTTTTCGTGAGGAGAGAAGAAGTTTTTCCCAGTTGCGTTTATCCGGTATTTTCTCCAGTTTTGTTAGCGTAGCAAGAGCATCGAGTCTTTGGGCAAGCCCAGCCGATTCGTTTAAGGCCAGATCACGGCAAAACGTTACAGCCGCTTCCTCATCCGCATAGCGAGTACCGATCAGGTTGCCAGCTTTGGCGCGAACATTCGCATTTTCATCGGTAAGGAATCGCTTCAGTAAAATCAGTTCTCCAGCTCTGACGTCTCCTGCTTGCAGGACATTCAGCAAGGCAATTTTTTCCGTTGTCTGGCTGATGTCCTTTTCAAGTGCGCCGTCCAGCAGGCGAATGCGTGCCTTGAGGATGTCAGGGTTTCTCATCGGTAGTTCCATCCGCTTGAGGGCGTCAAGCCCCTGGGCAAATTCGGAGGGAGTGACTTCTGCTGCCATAAGCCGAGTGTTGACAATTTCGTTGACTGCGTTTTTTAAACTGGAGTGTGGCCACCTTCGAGCAAGGTCGAGCAGCACGGCAACATCGAGTGTTCCAGGTGCAGCTATAAAACGTGCAAGAACCCTGCGCGCTGTCGAGGCAGGAGTGTCATCTTCGGCTTGCAGTTCGTTCTTTCCCTGTTCAGCATGAGGAACCTTGAAGCCTTTGCTGCTTTCGTAAAAGGCTTCGTCGAGCGCGATCAAACCGGCAAATTGCACATCGGGGTCTTCGTCGGTCAGTAATGCGGCGAAGTGTTCGTCCTGTCCAAAGCGTGCAATTTCAAGAGCGGCCATGAAGCGGAGTCGTCTGATTTTTGCTGCTCCGTTGTGCAATGTTTGAACCATCGCCGTACAGCGTGCCGCTGCTTCACGAAAACTAAGGGCCGCTTCAAGCTGAACTGCCGGATCGGAATCATTCAATAATTTCCGCAAGTTTTCATTTTCCTGCTTCCCCATCTCACGCAAAATCTGAACCGCCAGTCGTCGCACTCGCCAGTCGTCATGCGAGCAAGCTTTGCGGATCTGTTTTCCAGCCGATGCCCAGCCACTGCGGCGAAGCGTCCAGAGTGCTTCTGCCGCTGCCAGCGAGTCTTTTTCGGACAACGTTTTATCGATCATCGGCAACGATGAAGCAGGACCTGCAATCAACAATGTAGTCTTGAACTTCTCTCGCTCTGTATGATTCCGACTTGCCAGACCGTTGCCGCTGTCACAAGAAGTTTTCTTTCCTGTGTAGCGGATCTGGTAGAGGCGTCCAGTAAGATCATTTTCATCGTCTTTCCCGTACCAATCCAGCATGTACAAGCTGCCGTCAGGTGCCAGGCTTACTTGCGTCGGTCGGAACTTAGGATCGCTACTGCTGATAAATGGTTCGCTTTGTACGATACGGCCTCGCTCATCGAGTATCAGTCGCAAAACTTCGTTCTTCTTTGCTGGCTCTCCATGCACACCGAAGTTGGAAAGAAAAAGATTTCCCCAGAATTGCTCAGGGAAATTGGAGGAGTAGTATGGCAACACGGCAGTTTGTGAGCCTGAAGTCGTTTCCCATGCAGGTGCCGCCATCGGGTCAGCCCCTGTGAGCCAGGACCAGTCCTTCGGACCCTTGTTACGAAAACGATAATCAGTTCCGATGATTGCATTCAGCAGGCAGTTTGGGCTGCCTTCGCCGTTGGTAATGACCCAGAGTCGACCAAACGGCGAGAACCCCAAAGTGAAAGGCGCACGCATTCCTTCGAGCAACAATTCGAGATTTGCCCCATCGTCGCGAAAACGGAACACTGCCCCGCTACCGTTGTTATCAAGACGAACGGTCCTTTTGTCGGTCGTGCCTGTAAGCTGCGTTGGATGGTCGCCAATCGTCAGGTAAAGCAAATCGTCAGGACCACGAACAACGCGGTACATTCCGAAGGGATTCCAGGGGGAATCTGCATCGCGAACTAAATCCTTTCGCGGCCCTGTCATCTGGCCTTCTTCATTCAGATTAGCCACAAAGAGACGATTGAGATTACTGACCCACAATTGTTTGTCGCGTATGGAAAGGCCCATCACCGGGTTTTCAAAACCTTCGGCTACAATAACAGCTTCGACAGCCCGCCCGTGGGGACCTGGTGTTAAACGAACGATCGGATTAGTCGGTTCCATGTCCGGAGGTGGATTCATCAGCCACCACTTCTGTCGGTAAGAGTGGGCGTTGGATACAAAAATCCGGCCTTGTTCATCCAGCGTCATGCTGATGGGATTTGTCAAATGCGGTTCAGCTGCAACCAAGCTGATTTCAAACCCCTCGGGTAATTTGAAGGCACTCAGCGCAGCCTTCTCCCAATCGTAAACGTGGTTGACCGGACTGGTTGTCCAACTCGTCTTACCTTTCACTGCCATCTTATTCTCGACGACCCAGTCCATGCTGTTGATGATCAATCGTTGAAAGGATGCGTTATGGAAGTTATCTGCCCAATGACCTGGGAGAATTGTAACGATGCGTCCCTTGCCGTAGGTGCGGGTCCAGATGGACGGGAAACGCTCATCCTGACCGATTTCCACCGAGTGCGCCAGAATGTTACTTTTTTTGGCGACCGGCGTAGATTGGTACAATTCACTGACGAGCTCGAGAGGCTTGGAAAGACCTTTGAATATCGGGTGATTATTTTTCAGCAGCGTCACCCGCAAATTCGCTTCCGCCTTGCCGTGCTTGATGAAGCGTGCCCCAAAGAACTTGTGGTACTCGTCCCATTCCACAAAAGAGTAGTAAGATGCGTGCAGCGCAACAACACCTACTCCCTCTTTCACGACGCTCAGCAGTTTATCCTTCTGTGCCTGTGTTAATATCTCTTTGGTCGATTTATGACAATGGTACATAAGGATGACATCGGGACGTTCTGCCGCATCGAGAAAATCGCCGTTCCAGGCGATACGAATATTCATCGCACGCTGCTGAGGCAACGTTTCGCTGAGAATTTTCCCGATACTCTTAAAATCGTGAGCAAAACCACCCAACCACAGGACAACCTTCAAAGGCTCTTGCGGCGCAGCTTCAGCCAACCCAAGGCGGGGACTCAAGCACAGCAGTATGATTAAGACAATTCGTAACTTTTTCATTTGACGCCCTCTTGAAATCAGTGATCTTCACTAAAACCCATTGGAGTACCGGTGATACGGAGAATGGTCATCAACTCTCCTCGCAATCTTTTCTTTGTTTCTGAATATTCAGATTTGGTGGCGAGGTTGAGCCACTCGTTTGGATCATTCTTGTGGTCATAGAGTTCCTCTTCACCATTGCCACAAAGAGTGTAGCGGTAACGCCGGGAACGAACCGAAAAATGGGGGTGTTCTTTGCCATCTCGGATTCCCATGAAAGCAACCGCAGGTCCGTTCCATGCATCACATTTGGGGTTCTCCAGTAACGGTTTCAGCGAATGACCGGCAAGCGGCGTATTACTGCGTCCTTGATTGGGCATTGGCGGAAGATCGCACAGGTCCACCAGAGTTGGGTAGATGTCAATCAATGAAACGGGATGGTCGCATCTTTGACCGTTTCCCTTGTTGGAGTCAGGAATATGAATGAAGAGCGGCACGCGTGTGGACTCGTCCCACAGATGCCACTTCTGAATACAGTTTTTTTCACCCACGTGATATCCGTTGTCACTCGTTAGAATCACAATTGTATTGTCGCAGTAGGGACTCGCTTTCAAAGCTCTCAACACTTCACCGATCTGATCATCAACAAAAGCCATGCAGGCCAAGTATGCCTGAACCCACTCCTTCCACGCTTTTTCTCCACCAGCCTTAATTAATGCGTCATACTTCTGATACCCCCACTGCCATCGATCACGCAAAACTAAGGCACAATCGTCCAGATCGTTTTTCTTGTAAGGGGGGAGTTGAATCTCTTCAAGGGGAAACATTTCGAAGTATTTCCTGGGAGCGTAAAGCGGCGTATGTGGACGAATAAATCCGACCCCCAGATAAAAGGGGGAGTTATGCTTCTTTTTCAGGATGTCGATTGCCCAGTCAGCCGATATTTCATCCGGCGTTTTGTCGCGGTTCTCGGCCTCGATATACGTGAAGCGTTTTCCGCTTTCATAATACCAGCCCCTTGCGCCGGGTATTCCTTTGATAGCTCCTTTTTTCCAGTGCGGCACGTTGGAGAAGGGGCCATAATTGAGATCCCGATGCATCTTTTCGGGTAGATATTCTTTCCATGTTTCAAATTGTGCGGGATGCGATGTATTTGCTGGGCTTCCCGTGCCTTGCCAAGGCCAAGGGCCGTAGTCAGGATCGATCCCGTATTCGGTATAGAAATCTCCGCCAGCGCCCTCGTGCAGTAACTTGCCGGTGCCGTAAGTGTCGTATCCGTTATTGAGGAAATGAAGTGGGAGCGGCACGCAGGCTTTCAGCGCAGGAACGGACTGCCACCTTGCAAAATCGTAATTATCAAGAGTCTGGGGATACAATCCCGAAAACAAGCATTTACGAGAAGGTCCGCACACCGGCACGACCGCATGGGCATTGGTGAAGTTCACGCTCCGGTTTCGAAGCCGATCTATATTCGGCGTTTTTGCCTTGGGATGTTCTGGCGGATGCAACGCCCAGTCGTTGAGATCATCGCAGATAATGAATAACACATTCGGCCTGCCTTCTGCAGCTTCGACCAACCCAAGGCAGGGACTCAAGCACAGCAGTATGAGCAAGACAACTCGCAACTTTTTCATTTGACGCGATCCTTAATCAGCGATTTGGTTACGCAGCCATTTAGTGCTGGTTGCGAGAACCTCTTCGGTTCCCAGACATTCAATCGAAAGCACTCCGTCCCAGTCTGCCGCTTTCAGGAGTTGAATGCACTTAGCGATATTCCCAGCATTGATCCCGGAACCGATAGGCGATTCCGACATAGCGATTCCTGTCGACTCATCCGTCGCATCGGCTGCCAGGTTGGCTGTCACGTCTTTGATGTGCAGGTGGTTGAGCTGTGGCAGGAAACGCTCCAGAAAAGCTGCTGGATCTTGACCGGCAATGAAGGTGTTTCCGGTATCAAAATTCAAGCCCAGGTAAGGCGAATCAAAATGATCAAAAATTCGGGCGAGTATCTCCGGATTTGTGGTGAAGGGGCCGTGAGGTTCAATGTTGATGATGACTTCATAATCCTGTGCCCACTCCAGAATCTGCCGGTAGTTTTGAATTGTCATGGCGATAGTTTCTTCGTCGCTGTACCCCTCGGGCTTGAATTGACCATCGGTTGTGTCAACACAGGGACAATCGATAGCACTGGCAAATTGGATGGCGCGTTGTGCATAACGGACACCGAATGTCGCCCCAAGAGGTCCCGAAATTGGATAACCCGCATCGATCTGAGAAACTCGTATTCCCCGTTCGTCGAGATAGCGATGCAGGCGAATTGGGTTTGAATCCAGCGAGATGGTGGGCGCGTAGCCAAGCCCTTGAATGAAGTCTTGACCGTCAACAACCCCAAACTCGATGTACTCCAGTTCGAGGTCCTGGGCGGCAGTCACCGCCTGCTCAAAAGAGCCGCTGAGGGTACGCCAATTATCTGTGTGCATGCCAAGCTTCAACATTTCTTTTCTCTCCTCGTAAACATTCAGGAATATCGGAACTGTAATCGGGTATCACCACAATCCTGGTTGCCACTTGTATCGCGACTGGGGTATGATATCGTACCGCAATGCGCATATCTCGGCGAAATCGCGCAAATACCAGCACAAAACGCGCATTATGGGGAGGTTATTGTGAAAACACCAAAACATATTTTCGTCGAGGACTTTCTGGCAACGCTGAAAAACCGAGGGGAGTTCGAGTCGCTTTTCGATCACTTACCGGAAGTTTGTTTCTTTGTAAAAGACAGCCAGTCACGATTGATAATGGGTAATCAAACGTTGTTGAAGTTGCTGAGACAAGATAGTTTTGAAACGGTAATTGGAAAAACCGGTGCAGATTTCTACCCGAAAGGAATCGCTGATGCTTTTCACGCAGACGACCAGGTCGTCATACAGGGGGGACTGCCGATTCACGAGCGAGTTGAATTGTTGCTCGACGCCGAAGGGGGCGTCTCCTGGTTTTGTACAACCAAATTGCCTCTCTATGGGATCGACGGTCGCGTAGTTGGGTTGAAAGGTCTTACTAGAAAACTCGGCAAAGCAAACCCGCGTCTGCATCCATTCAACAAGATGATGCCTGCACTCGATATTATCTGTAACGAATACTCTAATGCGATTGATCTGAACGACCTGGCGCGGGAATGTCATCTTTCTCCAAGTCAGTTTCGACGAACTTTTCGGAAACTACTTGGGACCTCACCGCTACAGTTCATTCTTAATGTACGTCTCCAGGCTGCTGCGGACCTACTGACAAACAGTCGTCTGAGCGTAACGGAGATTGCCATGAAATGCGGCTTCAACGAGTCCAACTATTTCACCCGCCAATTTCGCCAGCACATCGGCATCAACCCATCCGAGTATCGCAAACACAGATACATTTAAAAATGAAATACAGTAACCACAGCCTCATTTGAAAAATTCACCTAACTTGTGTCTGTGAATAAATTTGTTTGACTCTGTCAGAAAAGGAGACAAACAGAAAAAACCTCCTTGAAGATTGTGGTAATTTTACTATTACCGTTGTTTTGATCAAAAAAACAGAACAACTTCAAGGAGGAAAATCATGCGTCAGGACTTTTCGCGGCAGCTTCAACTCGATTGCATTGCGATCAGCAAGATTCAGCTGAACCTCAATTGCCGGGATGAAATGATTCCGATTTTGCGAGGCATTCAGCACATCTATTCTCAGCCGCACGTTCGTGAGATCTTCTTAAACTTATTGCCAGTGATGTCAATGCAAACAGCCGCGAGGATCGGGGGCGACACGGATTTTCTTATT
>JAJRTM010000490.1 GCA_024278285.1 Planctomycetota bacterium | reverse complement strand
CAAACACAAACCCCATAGATGTTCGTCCAACCGCGGATGCAGCGGACGCCTGCGCAGAACGAATTTGGCTGTTTTTTCAGTTTGGTTCCGCGATCTGATTTGCTTGGTCATTTGTGGCGCCGCTGATCCTAATCGTTAGGTGGGCTTTCCTCAGGACAAAAGCTACCCCCTGATTGTATTTCCAAGAGCGTATTACGCTGGCTGATGAAACAATAGTACTTTTGTGTACGAATGCTTCAGATACAAAGGAACAAACCATATGAGTACGGATGAAGTCATAGCCACCACCACGACAAAAGAATTAAAACCGAGTCGCTTCCTTATCCCTACCCTGTTTCTGACGCGACTCGCAATTGACATTGACCGTTGGTCCATTTTTGCCCTCCTGCCTGCTGTCAGACAAGTCTTTTTTGTCCCAGAGGCATCTATTGGATTGATTGTCGCCGCACAAGCCATTCCCAGCTTGATTGCTCCTGCACTTGGTGGAGTGTCAGATATAAAGGGTCGAAAATTCATGCTGACAACAGGATTAATCATCCTCGTCATTTCTATGGTGACTATAGCTATAGCACCCAACTTTTCAATCCTCCTAGTAGCCAGATTTGTAGTGGGCTTAGCCAGCATAATCGTTATCCCCAATTTGATTGCATATCTGGGAGATAAGGTTATTTATTCCAAGCGTGGCCGTGCGGTTAGTGCGGTTCAAGCCTCATGGCCCGTAGCTGCAATTCTGGGCACACCTTTTATGGCTTTTATTTTGAAAAATCTCGGGTGGTCTTGGCCGTTTCTATTGTTGGCAACCATCGCATCTCTCGCTCTCATAGTAATTCAATTTACCATGCCGACTAATGCGCTGATTGGAGAAAATACTGCTCGCACATGGATAACACAAGTTCGTCATGTGGTTCAAAGCCCTGCGATGTGGACATTTATGGTCGTTGCACTTATGGCGGCAAGTGCAGTGAATGCCACATTTACGTTTTATTCAATCTGGCTCGTTAATACATTCCATCTCAATATTGTTCAGGTTGGCTGGACTTCAAGCGTAAGTGGTCTTGGTAGTCTAGTGGGCATTCTTATCGCTGGAGTTGTAAGCGATAGGGTTGGTAAAAAGAATACTATGGTCATTGGGTTTAGTCTCGCCACATTGTGTCTTGCTTCCATCTCGTGGCTATCTACAATCGTATATTTGCCATTGCTGATAGCCTTTTTATTTGCTGCGGCCTATGACATGGCTTTCGTCGGATATCTTGCCTTTCTTCCCGAGTTGCTTCCCGATTCGAGAGGGTTAGCAACTTCACTCGGTACCAGCATGCTGGCACTAGGGTCTATCATTGGTTCAATGAGTGCAGGACTTCTATGGCCTGTGGGGGGATTTTCTTTAGTTAGTATGGCATCCTCCCTAATGCTTTTTATAAGCGCCATTCTTGTTCATAAATACGTGGATGAGAATCCAAAGCACTCATAGATGGATGACTCTCTACGGTTCTACAATACTTAACACACAACAAGGAGAAAAATTTCTATGTCGCAAGTAGTTCTGATAAACGGTAGTCCTAGAGGAAACGGAAGCAACACAAGATTCGCGCTGAAGGTGATGCAAGACGTGTTATTGCAAGAAAATGTGGGAGCTGCGTTGATTGACCTCAGGCAAAAAAACATCTCTCATTGTAACGGGTGCCTTTCCTGTCACAACAAACCCTGTTTCATTAGAGACGACATGGACGATATCATTCCTCTGCTTCTTGATGCTGACGCGATGGTGCTTGGCTCCCCTGTTTATTACGGCGGAGTCACCGGGCTTCTCAAAAACTTTATTGACCGCTGCGACCCATTGCGCTATCAATGGCAAATGCGAGATAAATTGGGTGCTGCCCTAGTGGTAGCTGGATCCAGAAATGGGGGACAGGAGTATACGATTCAAAGCATTCATGCTTTTTTCTTGTTAATGGGCATGGTAGTGATTGGTCCCTGTGGAGAAAAAACAGCTGGCTTTGGGGCTACTGGATTGGCCTACAAACTGCACAAGATGCAACAAGACGAGGAAGGTATCCAATCTGCTAAAGATTTGGCTTTGCGTATAGCAGGATACTTGAAGCGTTACCGTCAAAAAAGCATAGTACTGGAGGTATAAAAGTGAACGGAAGATTGATTCAACCTATATCTTTGTGTTTTGTTATGCACTTAAACCAAGTCTTGTTACTCAAACGTAGCCCCGAAAAGAAGGTTTACCCATCCAAGTGGGATGGAATTGGCGGCAAGGTGGAGTCTGGAGAAACGCCACTGGACGCATGTATAAGAGAGGTCAAGGAAGAGGCCAACATTCAAGTTCGCAGTCCCACTTTGCGCGGCATTTTTACTCTGCGTGATCAACACCACCAAACCGAATGGATCATGTTCGCATTTCGGGTGACTGAATTTTCAGGAGTCCCTCCTGAAAAAAGCAAAGACGGAGAAATCAAATGGATACCAATTTCAGATGTAGGTTCCCTAGATACTGTTCCAGACCTAAAATTATACATCAGTGCTTTACTGTCTCAAGACGAGAATGTTATCTTCGGGCATTTTGACTATGACGAGAAAGGAAATCTACGCAACTACATTTTATCTCAAAATTGCATAGTTGCCTAAAAAACACAGAGAAAGGAACTTGCTTTTCATGAAACACCAACAAAATGATGTATTGATTATCGGCGCGGGCCCAGCTGGCCTTGCGACTGCGCTTACGTTGGCCGATGGCAATTACAACGGTTCTATACAAGTGATTGACGCGGGGCGTCACTATACAAAGCGGTTCTGCCCAGTTGACAGACAGGGTAGTTGTAACGGTTGTAGTGGTATCTGCAATGTGATTGCGGGTTTCGGAGGTTGTATCCATTATGGAGATGGAGTGAAACTTTCGGCCTTCCCAAGTGGCCGACGGCTTGTTGAACTTCTGGGTCAGGAACGTGCTGACGACAGTATGAAAAAAGCTGTTCGCCTCTTCATGGGGAAGGATGGTGGGGCATTTCATGTTCCTAATCCTGATGAGATTCCTATTCCAGTTAAGTCTTATCCCATCCTTCCTCTTACCGGCCAGGGTGTTCGCTTAAAGATCGAGCGTCTGCACCGATTGGTGGATCAAAACAAGCAGATCGCGTTGAGCGTAAACACGCAAGCAATTTCCATTAAGCCAGATACAACCGGTATCGATGTGCTATGCTCTACAGGCCATAATGATGAACAGATCGCCTTTCATGCAAAGAAAGTTGTCGTTGCGGTTGGACGCAAGGGTTTTTTGTGGTGGCGAAAAGAATTACGCAGGATAGGGTTAATTCACACGGCACCCACGTTTTCTATTGGCCTGCGTTTCGAATGTCCTCGAGAATATCTTGTAGAGGCCGGACGGTTGCACCCAGATTTTAAGACCTCAATCTATGAGAATGGAATGAAATTCAAAACATTCTGCTTTTGTGCTGGCAACGGAGGTGGGCGACTTAAGTACTGATGTTACGCAGTCTTGAGCAGTTGCAGTTCATCATAAGTGTTCTGCCTCAAGTGAAACTGGAATTTTGGGCATAAAGAATAAGACACTTTCTTAGCTCGCAACCGAAGCTGAGAGCAGGGTGTTTCTGGCGGGGATGAGCGTTCTTTTATAGGCGGCACTTCTCCTTTTTTTGGCTT
>JAJRTM010000489.1 GCA_024278285.1 Planctomycetota bacterium | reverse complement strand
TGATCTAACTTTTGATCAGATCGTATTGCCTGCCCTTTCAGGTTGATAAACCAACTGTTCGGATAGGCTCTCGTCACTGCTCGCGCATTGGAGAGTTGCCACCGTTTGTTGTTTGAAAAGACGCCCTTCGCTGCTTGTTTCCGCGGCACTCCCCGTTTAACCAGTTTTCGATAGAGATGCTGTCTTCTCTTTTGTTGACTCACCAGTCTTGAGCGTAATCGTCGCCTGATATGGGCTTCAATTTTCTTCAGTTGCGAGGGATAGTACGTCAAACTGTAGTAGTTTGACCAACCCACATACCACTGATTGATCTCGTCTAATGTTGTTTCCAGAGTCTGATGAGTGCCTCGCGGTGTCAGTGCTTTGACTTTTTCCATGGCTGTTTGCAGGGCTTGATGCGCAATGGCAATCGTTCCCTTAACCACGGTAAAGCCTAGAAACTTGACCGCATCGGATTTGGCCACTTGGCTTTTCTCCTGATTCACTTTCAGTTTTAGCTTCTTTTCAATGAATTGGCTGACTTTTTCCATCACCCGATCCGCCGCTTTTTGCGATTTCACGAAGATGTTACAGTCATCCGCAAATCGGCAAAATTCCAATCCACGGTTTTCCAATTCCTGATCTAGTTCGTCCAGAACAATATTACTCAGTAAGGGACTTAATGCCCCACCTTGCATTGCACCTTCCTTGCTCGGGTTAACGATGCCATTCACCATGACACCGCTACGCAACAGATTTCCGATTAGGCGAAGTATCCGTTTGTCGGATATCTTCTCGCCCATTCGGCCTATCAGCCTGTCATGGTGGATTCGATCAAAGAATTTCGATAGATCAATATCCACCACATAAGGCTTGCCACTGTTGACGATCTGTTGTGCCGCTTGCACCGCTTGGTGTTGGCTTCGCCCGGGACGAAATCCATCACTGTGCGATGAAAAATGCGGTTCAAAAATCGGCTCCAGCAGCATTTTCACGGCTGTCTGTACCACGCGATCTCGTACCGTCGGGATGCCAAGTCGTCGCATTCCTTTGCCTCCCGGCTTGGGAATTTCAACTCGGCGTACTGGCGAGGGTTTGTAAGTCCAATCTGTCAAGTCCTGTTGCAGCTGGCTTAGCTCTTCGTCTAAACACGTCTCAAAGTCCTCAATGCTCACACCGTCTATGCCGGGTTTGCCTTTGTTCTTCTTGACCTGCTTAAAACCTGCATTCAACAACTCCGTTGAACACAGTTGTTCGAAAAGTCTGGGTTCCTCTATCAATCGGTCATGTTCGTTCATTTCACTTTTTTTTCTCTCTCTTTGTAACGGTCTTTCTTCAATCGTGCACAACCCATTCATCCACTGTTTACGACGCGAATAGTGGGCTGTTCCTGTTCGGCTGATCTCAGACCATCAGTTTATAATCAACGACCATGGCCGCTTACGTGTTCCGCCCTTCACCTCCAACATCCTTGTTGCTGATTTGGCGTTTTATCCTCATCCATGTCACCATGAATTCATCGGCACCAAACTTTACGATGACTCTGGCTTCATCTGAAAACCCTCGACTCATACCAACTTACATTACTGCAATGGTTAGGGCTTATAGAGTCGCAGTTACTCCGACCCAAGCCGACGGCTCTTCACTGGGTAAGATAGTCACCCGTTTCTCGATCTACCTACCTTCAATACGACAACGCGTTACGGTGAGAATATTGGACTTCGGTGGTCGCGGGCACCTGATCCCCTTGTCGCCGCCTTACGAAGGTTCACTTTCGTTTAGGTGATCGATTTGGCTAGCGCTTCCTTCAGATTCCGCATTGGCTCTCAACTCAACCGTGAGTCCCTCTTGGGTAGCTCCTGAGAGTTTCTTTGGACACCCTTGCGTTCGCCTACTTCTTCCCTTCTCACAGGGCAAAGGCTGGACTTTCACCAGCTGGCTGACTATCATGCCAGTCACACCGCTGTCGCTCAATTTTACGCAAAAGAACCACGCTGTAAATTGCCGCTGAGCAAGGCGTTGGCTGTCTGCATGTTCAGCGTAACCCTGTAGAGCCAAGCTGTTTGGCAAAATGAGCAGTACCGGTTTTCCGAGAAAAAACGTTAACGGATAGAATCAGCTCAGAGCAGACATCACCGTTAGTGTTCGAAACTCAATCCTGTGACGAATAAAAAGCCTTGTCATTTTCTGGAGCGTTCGCTCATTTCATGGCTTACCAGCAAGCTGACTCATTTAATGTTCAAGTCCCCCGTTGCTGAGCAACCCATCGTTGCAACGAACAAAGGTTCATGGCGAAAACTGGAGTCAACATCAACCGTGTTATGCGCGCCATGCCAAACAATTTGAACCAATCAACTGGCTTAAAATTAAACACCAATCGCATGTGGTGTTCAATTTGAGCAAGCTGGGAAAAACAGCATCGTATTTGCCATCCAAGCAGCGTGATTAAACTGGCGACAAAATAGATTGTTGCGTGGAGAAAAGCTTGCACAGCAAACTGGCAAGCATCACCATCAAAGCTGCACACAGCCAACCAGGCGGTCAAGCTGACCCGCAAAAGCGCGCCGGTTTCACAGAGCTTGTAGCGGTCAACCAAGTTCGTCTAAATTCAAGCAATATTCCTCA
>JAJRTM010000488.1 GCA_024278285.1 Planctomycetota bacterium | reverse complement strand
GGGTAGCTCAGACAATCCCGTTCAGGGTTGTCTGAGTTGCGTAGCAACCCGAGGTATTGTTTTTCAGGCCTCGCTTATTCTGATCATCAAGCCGATCGCTGAAATTCTCGGGTTTTTGAGATGAAGTTTCCAAAAGAAAATTTCGTGTTAATCGGTCTCTATTCGTGGTTCAAATCTCTTTTTGATTGCGGCACTGCCGCGATGGGGATTCAAGAACCAAGGTGCAACCAGGCAACAAATCGAGACAGCCAAAGAAGTTAAGAAAACAAACCCCAATTATCACTTCACGGCGTAGTGTGCCACGACTCTATGATCCGTGTTGCGTTAGAGATGGGATCACACCAAAACAAAAGCTTGAATTTCAGTTCGAACTTCACACAGAGTCGTGACCCCCAACGAGAACCTAAAACAAATCGCAATGGTAAGTCCGCCTTATCCATTCGGTTCGCTCGTATAATCTGGGAACCAGCGTTCGACTCTTTCCAGACCAAACAGGCTTTGCATTATTTTCAGTAATGGTTCGCGATTCTGTTTGGATTCATCAATGCAGTGAGTCCAAAGTGAGGGATCGATAAAAATAGTTTCCGGAGGTTGCAATCCAGCGCGATCCGTCATCGTTTCCAGTAATGTGGCCTGAACTGACGAAAGTTTATGCGTCTGACAAAGCTGTATAAAAAGTGGGATGGTTACTTTTGTTGATTTTTGTGCAACCGGTTTTTTTCTCAGATCAAGCAGGTACATCACAATCCACAATAAGGCAAAAGCAGTGAGGACTGAAAAGAAGATAAGGTAATATTTTTCACTGCCGTAGCTTCTACTGATTCTTGCAATTTCTGACAGATTTGCCAAGACGGGATGTGAAAATGACATCTTAATAAAATCCTAACCCGGACAAGCCGGAACTCAAATAAGTATTAGCGACAAAGTATTAGCCACAGAACTCACATCGCGGCAGTGCCACAACCAAACAGGGATTTGAACCACAAACATTCGATTGAAAACGCCATCCTAATCCTTGCGCAGCATTACGTTGATAAGAGCCTAAGAAGGTGTTTTTGTTTCCAATTCTTTGTTACGAATTTTCAACAATTCTTTTTCGACAGTGGTGCGAACACGTGGATTGGAATCATCGAGCAGCATCATCATCGAAGAAATAATCTGTGGTGTAGGCGCTTCTGCAAGAATTTCGACAACGGTCCGTCTTATAATGGGGTCGGTATCGTAAAGTAATTCGATCAATCCTTCCTGTACTTGATTTTGAAGCCCCATCGTTCGAACCGCTTTAGCAGCTCGCAGACGCCGGGTACGGATCGGGCTGGCCAACTCTCGTGATACCTCCCGAATGGCATCAGGGTTTATCTTCAAAAGCAGTTCTGCAATCTTTTTTCCTGCAGATAAAGGTGCCGATTCGCAATGCTCGATCGCGTGCTGCAAATCGAACATATCAAGAGCTTCGCGGGCCTGCTGTTGCACAATTTCATGGGGGCTGTCCAGACGTTCGATAAGCAGTCTCGATTTATCGGCCAGCTTTGTCTGTTTTATTTCGGTAACAGCCCATGCTTCAATACGCGGGTCGGGAGAGTTCAAGGCTTCAGTAATATACTGTTCGTAAAGATCCTGCTCAATCGAATTTCGAAATTCAGCAGCAATCTTTCGTGCTTCTACTGCTCCAAACTGGAGTGCGTTTTTATAAATCTCGATTTTTTCATGGCTTGAAATACCAATCAATTCAACAAGCCGAACCAAATTCCCCTGAAGCTCTTCAGGAATGGTATCCCAAAAATAAGTATCAGCAATTATCCAGCAAAGCGAATCTAATCGTTTATAGTTTCGTTCCTGATTGACAGAAGGATGTTCGGGAACAGAATTAATTAAGTGCATTTGGAATTCGATATCGCTTCGTTCCGAAAGATTCATCAAAATCCTGGCATGCACATACTTTTGCTTGAGGGAATCTGTTAAGAAGTGAAGGATACCTGGATGTCGTTCTTGACTAAATATATTCCAAATAACAGAAAGGCATTGTGGATGAGACTCCCGAATCAATTTTCGAGGAATACTTTGCCCAGGGGTCGATAAAATAAAAATTGATTGCAAAAGTAGACGAGGATGTTTGAGGCGATCAAACTGCTGCACCTCTTCTGCAATCGCGTTCAGGGTTAGTTCTATTGAATTTCGAAGCGACGCATCTCCTGAAGAATCAGCTTGTTGTTGCTGATCGTAAAGGGAATCAATCATGCTTTCAAAAATATGACCTGCCTGTTGAACAAGGTCGCCTTTTGCACGACGCATAAATTGCAGGACAGCAGGCAATTCCTCATAAAGCTTCGCCACCTTGATTGTTTGCAAGGCGGCGATTGCCAACTCGTTAGTTCCATGCCCCAGACATTCGTGGAGAGAAAAATGTATGAGATCAACATTCGCGGCAATTTCTTCAATCACCTCAGGAGAAAGACGGTTGATGTTGCGAATGATCTCGGTTTTTCCAAGTCCAGAACCGGAAAAGAGCAAACTCAACGCAGCTCTGGAGGCAATTTCATCATCAGGCACACTTAGCGCGTGAACAAGCACCGCTTGCGAAATGCTGGTATGATTTTTTTCCAGCACTTTGATCGTTTTCTCAATGACGCTTGCAGTTTCCACAAATCTGGTACTTTTTAATGGAGGATGGTTACTGATTGGCGAGGCAATCGCTTCAGGATTAAAACTCGATTGACTACGTTATTCTCGTCTCGACGAACCTACTGGATAACCAGTCGCAAGCTCCTTATCGATGATGCACTATTTTCTACATGGAAGAAAATCTACAGTTTCTTATCGAAAATAAATCCCTTCTGAATTTCTCCAGAAGGGATCGATAATCGAAGTAACATTACTTACCTGGCTCCAAGTAATTCCTGAATACCAACGCTCGGCATGATGAAGCTGGTGGCATCATCTTGAGGAACATATTTATCCTTTTTCGGTTTTACCTTGGAAGCTGGCTTGGGAGCCGGTGTCAATTTCTTTGGGCTCTTCTTCACTTTCTTTGGCTGAATTTTTTTCAACTGAGGAAGTTTAGCCGGCTTCTTTGCCTTTGGTTTGGGAGCCACTTTTTTCTGTTGAGGGGCAGTCACTTGAGGAGCGACAACCTCGGGAGCAGCAATCCAACTGTCCGCAGTACAATTGGACGAAACGCAAGCATCGTCAATGCAGCAAGTATTGACACAACCACCAACACAGCCATCGTCAACACACCCATCAATACAATTGTCTCTGCGAAGCCAACTGAATCGACAAACTTTAACACCACAGCGTCTTAATGCCTGGGCAGATTCCCGACGAACGTGACGCGACTCGTCATTCAACGCACATTTAAGAGCCTGCACCACATAAGGTGAGCAACAGCAATCTCTTTTACGTAACTGATCACCAATTTCGTCAGCAGCTTCTGCGCGGACATGTGCATTACAATCTTTCAATGCGTCAGTTAACGCACACATCACTTCCGGTTGACACCTGCAATCAAATCGACTGCCGATGCGATGAACTGCTTTTTTGCGTTCACGCGGTTCGCATGCCGTTTGCGATGTGTAAATCAACTGGGCAAGTCTGCGATTTTTGTCGCAGGGATTACACAGATCGACACAATCGCCACCGATGCACGTTTCCTTGCAGCAAAAATCTGGAACGCAGCTATCATCACAACAAGATTGCAAATTAACGTTACAGCAGGTTCCATGACAAACATCACTCAGCCAATGCTTCGGCGTGACAAACAACTTCCGGTGAAGTGTTGACCAGCAAGACTCTTTTCCGCAATCTGCATCAATACAGGAATCGATGCAATCCTCAACACAAACATCTACGCAAGCAACATCTTTCTTTTTCCAAAATTTCAGTTTCGACCAACCCATTGCATCGGCATTCATATTCATGCCAAGCACAATGGCCACCATCGTCACCATTCTGACGATTTTCATTGTTTCACTCCTTGCTCAAGAAACGCCCCTGCTTTGAATTCTGTTCGGAATTATCTATCAATAAAAGTGTGATGGCTTCGACTAAGGTTTGCCAACAATGTCGAAGTCAATTTTACTTTCTGATTCAGTTCCCTAAATAGAATTATCCAACAAGACAATCTCTCTTGTCACCACCTTCCCTGATAGCACCATCACGATCCTCGCGATGTTGTCCGCATAATCCATTGCATGATGTCAAACCGATATCCCTGGAAAGACCACACTCTCTATCAATTCGTATCGACAGGAAAAAACGGCCTCTTCAGATCAGTCAGGCGAAATAGAAACATTTCTCAGAGCCAATTTTGCACCAATTGTAGCGGTCGAACCGATCAGGCAAATTGCACATTATTCCCGCCCGTAATTGCTATTGAAACAGTCTTATTCTGTTAAGCTGCACGGTTTATAGAAATGATTACTGAATGCAAGGTTCTGCAAATATTGTGGGGCATCAAGCGAAACGTCACTGATAATTCGTTTAACGGCAAGCCAAAGGCGCAACCAAACAGGTATCAGGCGAGCCGGGGGTGGTAACCTGGAGTGGTAAATAACCCGGGAGATGGGAGAGTTGAGGGACTTTGGCGTCGAGCAACTGTTGCGAGAAATAAGACTTTCGTATGCCACGGCTCTGTGAGCCGTGCTGCGTTAGAGATGGAATGAGCCCAAAGCAAAGCTTGAATTTCAGTTCGTCGTAGGATGGCGTGCTTGCACCCATCTTCGCGTGCCGAGTTGCGTTCAATGAAAATTGGAGAGGTCATCTGTTATTATTCTGTCATTGATTCACCGGCATCAGACTAATGAACTGGAAAGCGTATTTGATGGGTGCAAGCACGCCATCCTACAGTTTGAGATGAAGTTTCCAAAAGAAACGTTCGTGTTAAT
>JAJRTM010000487.1 GCA_024278285.1 Planctomycetota bacterium | reverse complement strand
ACAGACATTCGGAGTCTGTCTCGTTTGAGCATGCTGTTATAAAGGCAGACAAGAATGTCTACCCTCCGCTGAATAGTTACCTGAGAAAATAAATAAATGCTTGAACTGGCAGAAAAAATCGAAGCCGCTTGTGAAGCAATTTCTGAGCAATATTCTGAACGCCCTCAAATCGGACTGATTCTTGGGACAGGGCTTTCGGGGTTATCGGAGCAGATTGACCAGCAGGCGGTTCTGCCTTACGAGCAGATTCCTCACTTTCCGCGTTCGACGGTGGAATCGCATACGGGGCAGTTGGTCTGCGGAAAGCTGGCGGGGCAAAACATTCTGGCGATGGAAGGACGCTTTCATTACTACGAAGGATACTCCCTGCAGGAAGTTACTTTTCCGGTTCGTGTGATGAAACAGCTCGGTTGTGAAATTTTGATTGTCACCAACGCAGCCGGCGGAATGAATACACAATATCGTCTGGCTGACTTAATGATTATTGAAGACCACATCAACCTGTTGCCGGAAAATCCGCTGCGGGGAATAAACGATGATAATCTCGGGCCGCGCTTTCCAGATATGTCTGCCCCCTATGATGCGAAGCTGATTGAAATCGCCAAATCTTCTGCATTATCGCTGGAGATTCCTGCACAAACAGGAGTGTTTGTGGCTGTCTCTGGCCCGAATCTTGAAACCCGGGCAGAGTATCGCATGCTCAAAAATTTCGGGGCAGATGTTGTTGGCATGTCGACCGTTCCTGAAGTGATCGTTGCCCAACATGCTGGAATGCGAGTGCTTGGCTTTTCCGTGGTGACTGATTTATGTCTCCCCGATGCGCTCGAGCCGGTTGAGCTTTCCAAAATATTGGAAGTTGCAGCAATGGGCGGGGAACGGCTCTCACGCTTAATCCCCAAAGTAATTGAAGCGATTTGAGAAAACGCCTTTTTTACTTGAATCATGCCCCTCCCAAAGCTGGCCTGTCAAGGAACCCTTCATCAGGCACATCTCTTTGAACCTCCCTGGCACGCCGATATAACCGGTAGGATCTCACTAATTGTATGCGCAATTACAACCCTGATGTCCGTTATCCTGAGAGATTTGCATGAAATTCATGTAAAACAGGGCAAGCAAAGGGGACTGAGAGGGGACCGGTGGCGATATTGGGGGGTAGAGGATGTGCAGGAGTCCTGCACAGCATAAATGGATTATGCTTCCTCGAAATCGGCGTCCTAGACGATCTCCCCCCCTGGCAGTCTGTTGAAGCATGACCTCGTGGCTGAAGTCGCTTTTTTTGCAGAGTGTCAATCTATAGCACAACTCCTTACGTTTGGAGGGTAAAAAAGTGGCAAAATCAGGTATGAAATTCACACACTCAGCTCATATATCTCCTGCACCAAAATCCGAAGCGGATAAGCGCCCAGCAATGCTGGCAATGCTTACCGCGGGCTTGGCGATTGGTTTTATGGGCATGTATTTCACCATTACACGTCCGATGTCGAAGCGGATGCAGATGGTGGAATCTAATCTTTCGTTGATGCAAACAGAGATGCACCAACTCGTGGGAACTCGCGATGCACTTTGGAAAACGAACGATTTGTTAACCGGCTTGCGTCAACAGCAGCGGCAATTGGCGGAAGCAGAGCAATCTCTGGTTTCAATGAGACAGATGAAAAACGAAGTCCTCTCGTTGGCCTCTGAGCAGCAATCTGCCATGCAGACACTACAGGAAATGAAATCGATGCAGGCAACTTTGATTAAAAATCAGGGCAGCTTAGATCAATCTCGAAAAGCATTGGCATCTATCGCGATGTTACAGAAAAATGTGGTTAAGCTTGGCGAATCTGCAATGACAACACAGACAGAAATTGTTGTCGCTGAGAAGACATTGAATGAAATGGAAAATCTGACGACCCGCATGGTCAACCAGAAAGAAAACATTGCCTCAGCCGATTTGGTCATCGATTCTGTCGATGAACTTTCCGCTTCGTTGATGCAGCGTGAAGAACCGTTGACTCATTCCAAAAGTATCGTCAACCAAATGGCATCGTTACAGGACAGCTTGATGCAGCAGACCAAAATGATGCCCGCTGCTGAAGAAACTGTTCAGAAAATGACTGCTTTGGAAAACAGGTTGGCTGGTCATGATCAGGAAGTTGCCATGCAGGCTGCCAGCAATCTGGAAAAAATGATGACGTTCCAGAAAGAACTCAGTGCGGGCAGCGAGCATATTACAGCCGCCATTCAGACTGTTGAACTGATGGAAGGGTTCCAATCTCAAATTGAAGATCAGGCCAACATGCTTTCTGGAATGCGACGTGATTTGATGGAAATTACTTTCCTGGAAGCAACCGTCAAGCAAACACTGCAAGTATTGAAGCCACTGATTCAATTGAGTGACTTGAAACGAATGACTGATACGGAAGTTCGAGAAGCGGCTCGCGTGATTCTTGATCGTCGAATTGCAGACAGCCGCTCTCGCAAGGGTGTCGCACCGACAAGAGTTGCAGAGAAAACAATCGAATCACCGAAAATGACACCTGCACCTGTCGAAGAACAACTGGTTCCAGATCCGACTGATCTCGATTAATCAACGTGAAAGCGGAATATCAACCGGGCAACCAAAGCCATGCACAATTTGTGTATGGCTTTTTTTGTTTCAGTTTCCAGCAGAATGATTTAATCCGGTTGCATTGCCTGATCATCAAGATATAACTGACTCAAGCGAATGAATTCTCCCGATGGAGAAGTTGATTTATCCTTTATTTAGTATTGATCAAGCAATAACTACCAGATTTTATCTTCTTGTAAGCGGCAAGGCGCTAGCCGCCGGTGATCATCAAAACAGAAGATGATCACTACAGGCAAAGCGAAGTACCGGCGGCTAGCGCCTTGCCGCTCACTTTACTCTCATTACAATTGGGTTTGTAACAGACGACAGTTATTGTTTGAGCGGTGCTTAACCAGATTGATTGCCACAATGAAAATAATGGTTACAGGTGGAGCCGGTTTTATCGGCAGTCATATTGTCGATGCCCTTATTGCCAAAGGGCATACTCCGATTGTTGTTGATGACCTCAGCAGTGGGCGAAAAGAGAATCTGCCTGCCGGCATGCCATTATATGTGGTTGATATTTGTAATAAAGCGGCTCTTCAGGAAGTTTTTGAGAAAGAAAAACCAGATTTGGTTTGTCATCAGGCGGCTCAAATGTCGGTCAGTTTATCGGTCAAGCAGCCGAGTTTCGATGCTCAGATAAATATTCTCGGACTGCTTCATACGCTGGAATTGGCTCAGGAATACCAAGTTCAAAAATTTGTCTTCGCTTCTTCCGGCGGAGTTCTGTACGGTAACGTTACCCAACCGGTGGCGGAAGATTATCCTGCGAATCCGATTTCTCCTTACGGGATTTCAAAATGGGCCGGAGAGCGATACCTGCAATTCTTTTCGCAGGAACATGGTTTGAAAACAGTGGCGATGCGTTATGCGAATGTTTTCGGACCCAGGCAGAATCCGCATGGCGAAGCAGGAGTGGTTGCCATTTTCTGCCAGCGAATGTTGCGGGGCGAACAGACAAAAATAAACGGGGATGGCAAATACATCCGTGATTACGTTTACGTGGAAGATGTTGCCCGCGCCAATGTGCTGGCGTTACTGGAGGATGCCCCGCAAATTCACTCGGCATTTAACGTGGGAACGGGCCGACCAACCGATGTGAACGAACTAGCCGCTCAACTGCAATCGTTATCCGAAAAGGCAATTCAGGAAAGTGGTCGTTCAATTAACGTGCCGACACCAGAACATGGACCCGCCCGTGCGGGAGATTTACGATCGAACTTAATCGATGCTTCCCGGCTGCAAAAACTATGGGGCTGGTCTCCGCAAGTAACTTTAGAAGATGGTTTAGATTTGGCAGCCAAATGGTTTGCGAAAGACGAATTTGGTGGTTGATCAATCAGAGATCAGGCGAGCCGGGTCAGGGATGACCCGGGTAACTTTCGAGTGCCAATTGGTTGCCGATCTGTCACAGCAGAGTAACCAGGGGGTTAACACCCCCGGCTCGCCTAAAAAGATCCTAACGCCTACTTACCTCCCTACCAGTTGCAGCGGGCATTTGCTGACGATGAATGTTTCGGTGCGGTCTTGTTCGTCGAAATCGACGGTGATCGTTCGCCGATGTCCGAAGCCACCCGCGTTGGTGACGGTTCCCAAACCGTAACGTGGATGTCTGACTGAAGAACCGATCGGGAAATTGAAGGGGAGTTCTGCGGTTTTTGATGTCCCTTTCAATAGCGAGGCGGCTGTGGTTAATTGCGGAAGTTCTTTGCGGGAAACAGCCTTTCGAACCGCCTGCAAATCATCCTCGCTGATCACATCTTCTGACAGCGTGGAAGAGTAAGCAGTATCGGGCATGCCTTGCGTCAGAGTTGTTCCATCGGTTTGGACAAGGTCAATTTCAGAAAGAAAGTCGCTGAGAATTGTCGGCATCGATCGCCCGTGCATTTCACGATAATCGGAAACCGTCAAATAAAGTTGTTCTTCCGCGCGAGTCATTCCGACAAAAAGCAGCCGGCGTTCTTCTTCGTATTCCCGCAGCGAGACCGCCTGCAAAACTCGCTCGTGGGGCAATAAGTTCTGCTCCACGCCAATAATGTAAGCAACGGGAAACTCCAACCCTTTGGCGGCGTGTAACGTCATTAACGTCACTTTCCCTTTACTGTTTTTTTCGTCTTCCAGTCCATCCAAATCGGAAACAAGCGACGTTGTTTCCAGAAATCCTTCGAGTGTCGTTTCGTCGTCAAGCAAATCATCGTGATGCTGAGCGGCTGAGATCAATTCTTCGACATTTGCCAGATGCTGAGCGTCCTGCTCACTTTTTGTTGCATCCCACTGGCGAGTATAGCCAGTTTTGTCGATCACGTCTCGAAGAAGCTGTGCGACCGAACCGGAATTCGCCAGGGAAAATTCTTGCATCATCCGGGCGAAATATTTGAGCGAAACTCCCGCTCGTTTGGGCATTCTCGGAATCTTATCGGCTTGTAACGCTGCTTCGATGTAACTGAGTCCCTGGTCTTCGGCCCAGTTGGTCAAACGCTGCTGGCTTGTTTTTCCGATGCCTCGCAGCGGTTTATTTACCGTGCGAATGAAGGCGGCTCGGTTTTGTGGATTATTGATTAAATCGAGATAAGCGAGCAGCAAGCGAACTTCGGCCCGCTGATAAAACGCCACCCCGGATGCTACCTGATAAGGCACCCGATGCCGAACCATCGCCAGTTCCAGCAGCCGGGATAGTGAATTCACACGATAAAAAATCGCGACATCCGACCAGTCCCGTTTGCCCGAATCGACCATCTGCCGAATATGCCGGGCGATAGAATCGGCTTCGTTCGGGCTATCCGGAAATCGCAATAATTCGACCGGATCTCCTTCCGGATTATCGGTCGTCAGTTCTTTTGCTTTGCGATATTTATTGTTCGAGATCAAACTGTCCGCCGCCGCGAGAATCATTTTTGTGCTGCGGAAGTTCTGTTCAAGTTTGATCACTTTGGTTTCGGGATAATCTTCTTCAAAGCGAAGAATGTTCGCAATTTTTGCACCACGCCAACCGTAAATGGATTGATCGGGATCGCCCGTCACAGAAAGGTTACGCGAATTCTGAGCCAGCGCTCGAACGATTCGATACTGAGCCTCGTTCGTATCCTGATATTCATCGACCAGAACATACTGATAACGATCATCGTAGCTTGCCCGGATTTCTTCGTGCTGTTCGAAAAGATGCACGGTATGAAGAAGTAAATCATCAAAATCAACCGCGTTCGATTCCAGTAGAAACTT
>JAJRTM010000486.1 GCA_024278285.1 Planctomycetota bacterium | reverse complement strand
GCCAGGTCAGTCCGCCATCTTGAGATTCCGCATAGTACAGCACTCCCCCCAGACCATCTGCCCGGATGATCATGGCGATATTTCCATTCGAAAGTTCAACAATATTATTCTCTGCCCAACCGTGATAGTTGTCATCTTTACTTAAACGGATATCTCCATGAACAGACCAGTTTTTACCGCCATCATTGCTGATCAGAACTCCGTTTCGCGGATTGCGTGGCGTCTGAAACAAGCGGCCTTTGGAAATTTTGCGGGCTTTGGCGTCTGATTTCAGGTAGTGCTGATACGGCATCATCAAGCGACCATCTTTTGTGACAATCCGGTTACGAATGAAAGTGCGATTGGCAGTTCGTCCCGGTGCGGGAATTAATTTCGACCAGGTTTTACAGGAGTCATCGCTGTGAGCAAAGAAGGTCTTCCAGTCACCAAAGGCGCCATTATGGGTGGAAACGACTAATGTGCAGCGATCCCCGTTAACCATCAGTTCGCTTGGGACGAGTGCCCGGCTGGGATCTTTTTTCTTAACTCCCAGATCGATCGGCACAATTGAGGACCAGCTTTGACCATGATCGATACTGCGGAAAATACAGATTCGATTGGCCGGCAATGGTTCGGTAGAGCCAAAGCCCAGCATGATCATTACCCAGGAACCATCGGGCATTTTTCGAAGCGTCGTATCGCAGGCAAGCCGGTCATCGCCCCGGCCTTCAAAGATAACGCTCGTGCGATCCTTCTTCGCATCTTCCAAAGGCCCCGCCGTTACCGGGAGATCATTATTCAAGCCAGATAAAAAGATCAGGACAATCTGACTCAATATTATACAGAGCAAATTCTTCATGTGATTCTTCTCACATTTTAGTGGCTAAAAGAAAAAAGAGCCACGGATTCACCCAGCACGGCTGGTTCATTCTGATAGCCGTAACCAAATTGATATTTTTCTAGAGTTTGCGCGCCGTTCGCAAACTTTTACCGTTAGTAGTACGGATCAAACACAGATCAAAAAAAAGGTTACTCGCACAACAGAATCATTTCCATGTCAGGTGAAGTTGAAAATTCTCTTTTTTCATTGTGTCTTGCTGCCAATCCATTCCTCTTTTTCTATTGAAGTTCCGTCTTTTTGTTTGTTTAAATTTCTCGCAAAGGTAACAAGAAGAGAGGATCATTTTTAGTCCTTTTCTTCTGTCCCTGAGTATAGTCCTTGCATCTTCAGGAGAATTGATCCGTGAAAATCCGTGTTCATCCGTGGCTGTAAAATGTTTCAGCCATTATAAAGACATGAAGAACCCTTCATGTGGTGTCTCTTCTTACTTCATCCTGTTTTCTTTAATCGGCTTACCATTTGTTGTGAGAATTTGAAAATGATGGAAGCCTGCGTTCATGCCTGAATATCGCCAGACTACTTTTTTCTCGCGGGTTATCTCGAATAACTTGACCTGATTCCCTCGTGTGTGATAGCTGGCAATAACGGTGTTGCCATTGGGTAACCGCTGGGCACCACAGGCGTCATTAAAGAGTTTTTCTCCCAGGTCATCGTTGGTGACACTCCAGACAATCTTTCCATTTGCGTCAACTTCAATGATGCGATTACCGTTCGTGCAGGCAATTAAAGTGTTGCCATCTTTCAATCGAATTGCAGTAAATGGCCAGTCTCGTTTGGCTCGGCCACGATCATCTGTTGCAAATGTCTTTACGACTTCGCCCGTTTTTGGATTATATTCCTTGACTGCAAAATCAAGCAAATGTGGTGCGATAAAATTGCCATTGGGAAGGACTCGCAACATCCGCGTTTGCATGTGTGAGTTTTCTTTCTGGCATTGCAAGAGCAACGTTTTTACAACTTCTCCTTTGCGGTTGACGGTAATTGCTCTCGGTTGTGGTCCCAATTCAACGACGAGATACTTACCATCTGGTAAAGAAATCGCGGTACTGATTTCTTTTTGCTGGCCCTTGTATTGAAAAACAATTTTATGGGTGTCACGTTCAACTTCTACGACACTGCCATGGGGAAGGTCTTTTGTTCCATACAATGCCAGTAATACATTGCCATTCGGTAACACCCAACCATCACTGGCGGGCTTGTTATATCTCCATTCAATATTTCCGTCTTCACCAACAATGACCACCTTGTTCGCATTTCCGACCCCAAGAAAGGAGTGCTGGATTTCAGTAGCATCTGCAGACTGCAACAGGAGAGAGTTGATAGTAAAGAATGCCATCAGCGACATATTTTGACAAAAAGAGAAGGATTGATTGACTGCTCGAATCAAGTTAAATTGCTGCATAACTTCATAATCCCCTCAAGGATAACTACTGTGAATATTATTCCGCTACAAATCTTCTTTGAATGTCCAGCAAGGAGCCCAGCACGGCTGGTTCATTCTGATAGCCGTAACCAAACTGATCTTTTTCTATAACTTGCGAGCTGTTCGCAAACTTTTACCGTTAGTAATACAGACATTCCTGTCTGTCTTCAATACAGCATGTTCAAACGAGACAGACAAGAATGTCTGTGCTCCGTTCAATAAATAATCGCGTCGATTACCAATTGAATCCTATCCAAAGTATATTTCTGGTGCAACGAAGGGCGTTCATTCGTTGTGAGATCTGATAACGATTGTTTATAATGTCATTAAGGAATGCTGAGTTGCTTAGGCCCAATTTTTCGAATGAGGTAAATAGATAATGAAATTTCGATTCTGCGTTGTGCTGTTTTTGATGCTCGTTTCTTATTGTGGAATGACTTTGCAGACTGAAGCCGCCGAGAGACAAAAGCTGAACGTGTTATTCATTATTTCTGATGATCTGACATCAACTGCACTTTCCTGTTACGGGAGCAAAGTTTGCAAGACACCTAATATCGATCGCCTTGCTGCCCGTGGAGTACGCTTTACTCGTGCTTATTGTCAGGGGACATTTTGTGGACCTTCTCGCGCTTCGTTTATGAGTGGTTATTATCCTCATGCAACCGGTGTGCTTAATTATGTTAGTCCGCGAAAAGCAATCGGGGACCGCGAAACATGGGCGCAACACTTCAAGAATTCCGGTTACTATTCGGCTCGGGTAAGCAAGATTTATCACATGGGAGTACCGGGAGGAATTGAAGAGGGATCAGATGGGGCAGATGATCCGGCGTCGTGGACCGAGCGGTTTAATTCTCAGGGACCAGAATGGAAAGCACCGGGAGATGGCGAAACATTGGAGCGAAACCCGGACGGCAAAAAACCGGTTGTGGGCGGGAATACGTTTGTCGTTGTCGAAGCGGATGGCGACGACCTGGTTCATTCCGATGGCAAAACCGCAGCCAAAGCGTGTGAGTTAATTCAAAAGCATAAAGAGGAACCATTCTTTCTAGGGGTTGGATTTGTGCGACCGCATGTGCCGTTCGTTTCACCAAGACCGTATTATGAACCGTATCCGTTCGACGAAATGATTCTGCCTTTGAAGCTCAAAGGAGATTGGGATGACATCCCCAAAGCGGGCATCAATTATAAAACCAGTAAAAATATGCAAATGGATATTCGTCGTCAGAAAAAAGCGGTCGGCGGTTACTACGCATCGGTTGCGTTTATGGATGCGCAAGTTGGCAAGGTTCTCGATGCACTTGAACAAGCCGGTTTGAATGACAAAACAATCGTCATTTTCACCAGCGATCACGGTTATCATCTGGGGGAACACGACTTCTGGGCGAAGGTCAGTTTGCATGAAGAATCTGCAAAAGTCCCGTTAATTATCAGCGTTCCCGGCAAGAAACCAGCCGTTTGTCATTCGCTGGCAGAACTGCTCGATTTATACCCCACAATATCTTCATTATGTGGACTGAATGTGCCTGATCGTCTTCAAGGAAAAAATATCTCTGCCATGTTGGATAATCCGTGCCATTCGGTTCGTGATTTTGCATTCAGTATGAATGGACAATGGAAAGGTTTTCTGCTGCGAGATGAAAAATGGGCTTACATGCAATACAACGAAGATGCTTCGCGCGGGATTGAACTATTTGATATGGAGAAAGACCCGAATCAATATACCAATCTTGCAGAGCTTCCTGAATACAGCAACATTGTGGCCAAGTTCAGAAAAAAATTCACCGCAAAAATGAAAGAAGTACGCGACAACGATCTGGCACGCAATTGAAACAAGCCTGAAAGAAAACGGTTCGCCTCGTCATGACAAATAATGGCGTATCTTTGATCGTATTCATGCTGGGATTCGAGAAAGAAGAATTACGAAGCTTCCGGTCTACTGGTCGTCAGGCTTGGTTCAGGTTCATGAAAAAGGACATCGTTAACTGCTTGTAACGGTATCGTTATATTACACATTCTTAAGAATCTTCACGCGATTATTAAAAGCACTTTCGAGGGAATATGACAATGCGATTTTTATTACTACAACTGGGAATTCTAACTGCATTACTTTTGAATTTCTGTATCGTAAATAATTCATTCGCCGCATCCCGCAAGCCGAATGTGTTGATGATTGTCAGTGATGATCAGGGTTACCGCGATCTTGGATGCTTCGGCAGTGATGAAATCATAACGCCGAATCTCGACCGCCTGGCTGCAGGCGGAGTTCGGCTGACAAGTTTTTATGTCACCTGGCCAGCCTGTACCCCTTCGCGAGGATCGCTACTAACAGGGCGTTACCCGCAGCGCAACGGCATTTACGATATGATCCGCAACGAAGCCCCCGATTACGGCTACCAATATAAACCGAAAGAATATGAAGCAACTTTCGAACGCATCGGCGGAATGGATACTCGCGAAGTTCTCATTCCGAAATACCTCAAGCAAGCCGGTTACGTCAGCGGTATTTACGGCAAGTGGGATCTCGGCATTCATAAGCGCTACCTGCCGTTAGCTCGTGGCTTCGATGACTTTTACGGCTTCGTCAATACGGGGATCGATTACTACACCCACGAGCGGTACGGCGTTCCTTCCATGTATCGCAACAATAAACCAACCACCGAAGATAAAGGAACGTACTGCACAACCCTGTTTGCCAACGAAGCGGTTCGGTTTCTGAATCAGCATCACGATGAACCTTTCTTTTTGTATGTGCCATTCAATGCGCCGCACAGTGCATCGAGTCTCGATTTGAAAATTCGTACCGGCGGGGCACAAGCACCCGAAAAGTACAAAAAGATGTATCCTCAATGGAAAGAAGAATACGTAAAACGATCTCGGGCAGGAAAATACGGCGGCGAAAATGCACTGGTCGCCACCAAACAATGCCGACGGTTACGCTACGCTGCTTCACTGACATGTATGGATGAAGAAATCGGACGAATGATCGATTTGCTCGATCAATACAGCATTGCAGAAGAGACGATTGTCATTTTCTTTTCCGACAACGGCGGCGGTGGCGGTTCCGATAATTCACCTTTACGTGGTCATAAAGCGATGATGTTTGAAGGAGGCAACCGCGTCCCCTGCATTGTGCGTTATCCAAGTAAAATACCAGCAGGTGGGAAGAGCGATGCGTTTTTGACTTCACTCGAAATCCTGCCGATGCTGCTCGATGAAGCCGGGATTGATAGACCGAAAGAAATCATTCTGGATGGATTTAACATGCTGCCGGTGTTACAGGGAAAGGAAAAATCGCAGCGAACAGAAATGTACTGGGAACGCAGAGCAGATCGCGCCTGCAGAATCGGCAATTACAAATGGGTCGAATCAGCACGAGGCAACGGCTTGTTCGATCTCTCAAAAGACATCGGCGAAAAACACGACCTTTCCAAAGAAAAACCGGAACTACTACAAATGATGAAAAACAAATTCGCAGCATGGAAAGCAAAAATGAACGCCGCCGAACCACGCGGCCCATTCAAAGATTTTTGATATTGCTAGCAGTTTAGCTCTTTTCGATAAACTCAATATATGCTCCCGATTTTTCTTGACAGCAATACTATGTTACATATAGTATGTGTCAGATAGCGTCCATTGAGTAATAATATTTACCAGAAAGTTTCATGATGCGAGCAGAGCGTGAACTGATGCGTGGGGCTGGTCCGGTTGCTGTTTTGAAGCTACTGGAAGGTGGCGAAAAGTACGGTTACGAATTGGTCGAAGCGTTATCGCAGCGAACCGATGGCGTACTCAACATGGGGCAATCGACACTTTATCCCATGCTTTATAATCTGGAATCCCAGAAGCTGATCAAGCCCCGCTGGCAGGAAGCGGAGAGCGGTCGCAAGCGAAAATACTACTCGCTGACCGCAAAAGGAAAGAAACGTTTGGCCCGCGATACCGCCCAATGGCAGGCGGTTGCAACGGCAATGCAAAATCTGGGGATTCTGCCTGATGCGTCCAAGCTGGAAGGAGGCCTGGCATGAATTCTTCAAAGTTGTCCGGTCCCCAATGGCGAAAAAAGTTACTCTACACGCCGGTTTCTCAATTACTGCGAGGACGAATCACCGGGGCTCTTTCACGACTGGAAATGCTCGATACCTCTGCAATTCCGGAATCTGTTGTGAACGCTCTGGATGCAGTTCTCAAACAATTACCCAGACGTCTGCGTTCCAAAGCAACCCGGCAACTTGTGAAGTCGTGCAAAGAACAACTTCAAGCCGGGTGGACTGAAGCTCAACTTCTTAATCAGCTTAACGATTCTCAAAGTATTGCGTTGCTCATTTGTAAAACCGGAACAGCAGTCTGGGTTCTGGAAACTTCTCTTCCTGCCAATTTGTGGCCAACGGTGATTTCCATTGTCGAGAAAACAGGAAAGCGAAAAAGCGTTGCTCAGTCCGTTGTTACTTCCGTTTGTCGTGGGTTTCAATCGCAATTGGATGCTGGGAAATCTTCTGAAGAGTTGATGACTCAATATGGCGATACTGTTGCGATTGGAAAATTGATCCAGAAAACCAAGTCGCCAGAATTCTTTCTGGTGGACGATCTTCCCGAAAACCTCGTCAACATCGTTCTGGATGTCGTGCGACGAACCCGCTTATGGCCTTCAGAAAAAGCCGATACCGCGCAGGAACTGTTCGCTCATTTTGCAGACGGCCTGAAGCAGGGGAGCAGTCCCGAAGAACTAATCGAATCGTTCGGCTCTCCAAAAATATCCGCAAAACTGATCCGTAGAGCCACCATCAGAAAACGCCCCCTCGCCTGGCAGGTCTGGCACAGAACTCGGCAATCAACCGCTGTTTTTGCAGCAATTATCATCGTCGGATGGACCGTATTAGCCGCTCACTTCATGCTGGCAGAACCAACCATCAATTTCGATCTGGTTCAACAATACGACGACAAAAGCCGAGCCATCCCGGTTGAACATCGAGCCTGGCCCCTTTATCGCAAAGGGATCGTGATGTTGATCCCGCCTCCGCCAGAGAGAGGTTGGCGGGGATGGGAGTGGGACTATAGAAAAGAACAGGAAAAGATCGACGATGGACTAAAAAACGGCCTGGAAAGTGAGCATTGGCCCAAAGCAAAAGCATATCTGGCGGAACATGCTGATGTCATTGCAATATTTCTCGAAGCCACTACCCGCCCGCAATTGGGGTTCATCAATCGCGATCCTGAAAATAAAGCGTGGTTAATGGCAAATGGTCACTCAGATTCCTACGAATATAATCCCCCAAAAGTACCTGCCTATGAAACATTATTATTGCAAGTGCAAGATTTGCAAAGGTATGTGTCAGGCTTACTTACGGGAGATCTTTACCTGGCAGCAGAGCAGGGTGACGGTGAGCGTTGCCTGCAACTGTTACAGGCAAAATTCGTCATCGCATCGCACTGTAAGCAAGCAGGAGCCTTCCCTATTACTCAAATTATTTCCAACTGGCAGGTCGCAGATACCGCTCAATTGATCGTAAAGCTGGTGAAAAATCAGCCTGAAGTTTTCAATGAACAGCAACTTGAAATATTGGGACAGGAACTCTCTGTAATCAAATTAAAAAGCTTCAATAATACTTTCTTTAACAAGAGCGTGCTCAATGATTTCATTCAGAGGTCTTATACCGACGATGGAGCGGGGAACGGTCGATTTACGCCACAAGGTTTCAGGAATCTACTCTGGCCTGCCTATTCCATATCTGTGGAATCTCCTCATCGAAAATTGCTGGTGGATCTTGTAGTGCCTTCAGAAGTCATAAACCCAAAGAGTGAAGAGGATACAGAAACAGTAGCCTATCGAGTCATGGTCGCTCCGGTTGCATCATACATTGCGGATAGAAAAGAGATGCAAGATAAACTGTTTTCTCTGTTTCAGCTTCTTCAGAACGTTTGCGATGAAGATGATTTTGAAGACTCTGCATACATGGCAGAATATCAAAGACTCTTAAACTCGCCGCATCTACGATTGAAATATCTACCAGCCTTAATTCTTATGCCAGACTCCGTTGAGTCTTTCTGGAAACAAAATAAAACACCCCAGGTTCAGCGAGACGCTGCGTTGATCACAATCGCTGCGGAGCTTTATCGCCGGCAGCATGGCAAGTTCCCGGAAGTGGCTGCTCAGTTGGTCCCTGCGTTTTTAGCCGAGATACCGATTGATCCCTACACCGAAAAGCCACTACGGTATTCCATTAAAGAAGGTCGCCCGCATATCGATTCCGAAGGGCTGCGGATACTTTCTGCGTCGCATTAGTATTTAAGCAATTTACGAAATAATTTCGTTTACCACGCGTGCTTTGCGTCCTGCGGTGACGATCTGTTTTTGCCCGTTGTTAAAGAATTGGAGTTCTTCCCAGTTCAAACCAAACAGGTGCATCAAGGTTGCCTGGTAATCGTTCGGGGTGACAACATTTTCGACTGCTCGATGTCCAAATTCATCTGTCTTGCCGTAGGTCATTCCTGGTTTGAAACCACCTCCAGCCATCCAGATGCTGAAACCTTGTCCGTTGTGGTCTCTTCCATTTTTCTTGGGACCACCCTGATTTTGTGTCACGGGTAATCGGCCAATTTCGCCGCCCCAATGGACAATTACTTCATCGAGCATGCCACGCTGTTTCAAATCTGTCACTAATGCGGCTGAAGGTTTGTCAGTTCGCTTACAGACCGCAGGGAGTGCTTTCCCTAAGTTGCTGTGGTTATCCCAGGGCTGACCGTTCAGAAAAAGTTGGACAAAACGGACACCACGTTCGACCAGTCTTCTCGCAATCAAGCAGCGGGTGCCGTACTCTTTGGTCGCGGGGTCATCCAAACCGTAGAGAGCTTGTGTCTGTTTGGTCTCTTTGGAAATATCCAATGCTTCATGAGCAGCCGTCTGCATTTTGGCAGCCAGTTCATAGCTGGCGATGCGGGCTTCCAAATCAGATTCACCAGGGAAACGCTTTGCATGTTGTTTGTTTAACGCTTGGAGAAAATCGAGATTTTGACGCTGTTGTTCTCCCTGCAAATGTTCGGGGGCATCAAGATTCAATATGCGTGGTTCTTTGGGACGCAGAACTGTCCCCTGAAACATCGCGGGCATAAAACCGTTCGACCAATTATTGACTCCATCAACAGGCAGACCACGCGGATCGGTTAAGACCATATAGGCAGGAAGATTTTCTGTTTCAGAACCGAGTGCATAAAGTAGCCAAGAAGCATAGTGAGGCCGCCCGAGAACACCGGGGATGCCGCCATGAAAATAGCGAATCGAAACTTCATGCCCGTTCGCACCAGTGTGCATACTGCGAATCAAACAGATGTCATCCACAATTTGTGAGGTGTGAGGAAGAAGTTCAGAGATCTCTGTTCCGCACTGCCCATGTTTGGAAAATTTCCATGGGGAACCGAGTAGCTTTTTGCTCGCTTCGTTGGCAAAACTAAATTGGACTTCGCCGGGGTAGTCGGTCCCATCAAGCCGTGATAATTCCGGTTTCGGGTCCATCAAATCCATGTGAGCAGGACCGCCATGTTGGAAAAGCGAAATCATCGCCTTCGCTTTGGGCTCGAAGTGCGGCTGCCTCAACTTCAAATCAAAAACATTATTCCCGGAGGAAACACCTTTCGGTTTTGCCTGTACATTTTCCTGCTGAAGTAACCAGCTAACTGCCAGCGACCCCAACCCCATCGCATTCCCTTTAAGAAACGCACGGCGAGATCGTTCGGTAGGGCTTTCTGGGAAATTGTCGCTTTGTTGTTTATTCATATTATTAACGTTAAAAGTTTTTAAACGGTGTGCAAATTATTGATAATATCGTTTATATTTCGGCGACCAGAACAGACCAGCCGTGCTGGGGTATCAATTTGTTCTGACTGATTACTCGACATACAAAAACTCGTTGGAACTCAATAACGCCTGGCAGAGATTTGTCAAAGCCTGCTGGGAAGGCGTCTTTCCTTTTGCTGTTTTCATCGATGAATTTATCTGTCGAAAAATAAACTGAAACGCAGCCGTCAATTCCTGCTCGGTCGGCTCTCTGCATAAAGCAAGTTCCCAAGCTTTGACCACACCCGCAGCGATCACTTCTGGTGAATCGATTGGCCCGTGGAAACCTTCTTTCGATGAAAATGCTTCGGTTTTTTTTGTAGGAGTTTGCAAGGAGATTGTGACGATCCAGTTAAAAGAATCTGAACTATGATTCGCAATGCAATCGGTCACGAAATCGATTGTCTCTCCTGCTTTCACGTTCAATTTAGCAACAGTTGTATCGACAGAGCCATTATTGATCGACCATTCACCAACTTTTCCTGAATGGTTCGAAATGATCCGACCACGCACTCCATCTCCACTTGCGGAACCATTTGAAAGTGCTCCCTTG
>JAJRTM010000485.1 GCA_024278285.1 Planctomycetota bacterium | reverse complement strand
GGGCGGCATCCGGTTGCGTTTCTATTTTTGGAAATGCCCAGCGATCAGGTCGATGTCAATGTGCATCCGACAAAATCGGAAGTCCGCTTTCGCGACAGCCAACTGCTGTTTCGACTGCTGCTTTCTACATTGCGAACCAAGTTTTTGCAATCTGATTTGCAAAGTGAACTCTCCTTGAATCAGCCTCGCAAAGACGAAGCAAATAATCAACCTCAAAGCAAGCAGGCAAAAGTAGAACAGGATCTGGTTAGCTGGGCAAAGATTCAACTGGAAAAACAAGTCGGACTCGCCGCCCCTTCGGGAACAGACCAGACAAATGGAAGCTCGCCTTCAGTCGCTTCACCCGGAAGTGAAATCATTCCTGCTGCGGTGGGAGAGCATCGTCCGAATCAAACGAAATCGCCAATGCCGGAAGTTTATGGCGATCAACATAATCAGCCGAATGATTCCACTGCTTCTACTTCAGACAATTTAATCGAATCGCAGGAGTTGCAAGCTCATTCTGGCAATGGCTTGCAGCCGAATCGACCTCATCTTGATTACACACGCCCGCAAATTCAGGCGTTGCAAATTGATGATTGTTACATTGTTTTAAGTACCGATCAGGGGCTGACGGTCATCGATCAGCATGCGTTACATGAGCGGGTTTTATACGAGCGATTTCGGCACAAAATTCTGGACGGGCGGGTTGAAGTCCAGAAGTTGTTAGTTCCGATCACGATTGAAATGGAAGAAAAACCAGCGGCGCTGCTATTGGATCATCAGGAATTATTGCAGGAACTTGGTTTTGGTGTCGAAGAGTTCGGGCGGGGGATGATCGCTGTTTCGAGCCATCCTGTTTTCCTGGGAATGAATGTGATTGAAGATGTCATCCGAGACTTTGCAGAAAAGTTTGACGCTTCTGCCAATGTTACCAGGCGGGAACTGCTTGATGAAACCTTGCACATGATGGCCTGCAAAGCAGCGATTAAAGCGGGTGATAAATTAACTCCTGAAGAAATTGTCAGCTTGCTTGCTGAACGGGAAACCGTAGAAGACGCCCACCATTGCCCACACGGCCGCCCGACCGCGCTGGTGCTCAGCCGGGAAGATCTCGACCGACAATTCGGTCGCCTTGGTGCGTAATGCAAAAGGAATAGATACTCCACAGTAAAGACGTGACCGGGCAAGGGGGGGCCTGTTAAAATATCCGGAAAAGAGGGGAGTTGAGGAGTTTTGATACAGAGGTTTCTACTAGAATAACAGGTTCCCATTGATTCACTGTGAATATTGAGATACGCTACTATTTTTCCTGCCTGCAAATATCACCCTACCTGCCAATGATCAAAAGAAATTAAAAATCATGACTCGATCACAAACCCGCCGGGAATTTATTCGTCATCTTGGACTAGGTGCAGCCGCGATTCCTTTTTTGGGAAATCTGCCCAGCCTGGGATTTGAAAACAGTGCTGGCTCCAAACAGCGATTGGTCATTTTTTTCAGCCCGGATGGAACGATTCCTGGAAATTTCTGGCCGGATGAACAAGGCGATCAATTCAAGCTGAAAAAAATCATGCAGCCGCTTGCTGCCTGGCAGGATCGCATGTTGATTCTTAATGAAGTCAACGACAAAATTCGAGGCGATGGCGATTCTCACATGCGGGGCATGGGATGCTTGCTTACCGGGACAGAACTATTTCCGGGCAATATCCAAGGTGGTTCGCACACCCCGGCTGGCTGGGCGAGTGGGCTTTCGATTGATCAGGAGATTAAACAATTTCTGCAAAAGAAACCAGCAACCCAAACGCGGTTCGGGTCTCTTGAATTTGGCGTGATGGTACCTAACCGGGCAGATACCTGGACACGCATGGTTTACGCTGGCCCGAATAAGCCGATCGCTCCACTTGATGATCCGTATCAGATGTATGCCAAGCTGTATGGTCAAATGAAGGACCGCGAAGATCTGGTCAGTATTCTGGATGACCTGCAGGAAGACCTCAAAAAAGTACGAGCCGTTGTCAGTAAAGAAGATCGGGAACTTCTCGACGAGCAGGCAGCGTTTGTGCGAGAGATGGAAATAGAATTGTCACAAAAAAAACAAATCGATACCTCACACGCGGTCCCCAAACTGGAGCCGGGCCTGCGTGAGCAAAACGATAACATGCCGAAGTTTTCGAAGATGCAAATCGACATGCTCTTTAATTCTCTTCAGGCAGATTTCACTCGCATCGCAACGTTCCAGTTCACCAATTCGGTTGGCAATGCAAAAATGAGCTGGCTCGGCATTAACGAAGGGCAACACTCGCTTTCTCATGAGCCGGATGACAACAAGGAAGCGGTCGAAAAGCTGACCAAGATCAACATCTGGTATGCAGAACAGATTGCATCGTTCGTGAAACGACTGGATGAAAATCCCGAGCCGGGCGATTCCGGTTCGATGCTCGATCATACGACAATTCTTTGGACGAACGAACTGGGCAAGGGGAATTCGCACACCTTGGACAACATCCCGTTTGTGATGATCGGCGGCGGCCTCGGCTTCAAAATGGGACGCTCGTTAAAAATGAAGGGAGTGCCACATAACCGATTGCTACTTTCGCTGGCTCACGGATTCGGGCATCACCTCGAACGATTTGGCAATCCCGATTACAGTGAAAAAGGCCCGTTGAATTTGAGTTAATAATCTCCAAGCAAAACGGTCGTGTTTTTTATTCGTAGGATGGTGTGCTTGCACCCATCAAATGTGGTTTCCATTTCGTCAATCTCATGCTGACGAATCGATACTGCACAACCCCAGGGTTATTTTAATCGTTTAACGGCAAGCCAAAGGCGACTGCGTAAAAAGGTTTGCTTTCCTCAAGAGTTTCGACACCACGGCTTGCCTCTCGTAAGGCAGATGTGCCATGATTATCCATGTACGGTTTCGCAGAGAAGAATCGGAATCGTCATCACCCGGCATTCTACCTGGCGAGGTTAATATTGTTTCGTTTAAGAGCAAGGCTTTGTTGTCCAGCCTGCCTACGCAGTCGCCTTTGGCTTGCCGTTAAACGAGTTTTCTACTTATTTCAAGCCCACACCCGCTGCTTGCTTCGTTTGTGATTGAGATTACGCTGTTTCGGGCAACGATTCGAGTGGGCCGATCGCTACTGTGGAGAGTTGACCGAGCGGATACTGCTGGAGTAGATCGTGAATATCTTGAAGTGTTAAGCGTTGCAGCGTTTCGAGATCGTCTTCCACCGAGCGATATTCTTTGCGATAAACCCAGTTACTGCCCAGTGTGGAAAGGCGACCCATCGGGCGTTCGCTACGTAGTACAATGCGGGAGGCAATTTTGTTTTTTGTCTGTTCGAGTTCTTCAGCCGTCACGCCATTTTTGTTGACTTCTTCGTAGATGACCGAAATTGCATCGAGGTTTTCTTTGACGTCTTCAGGGCTGCAGGTAAGGAATGTCATGTAGCCGGAAGAGCCATCGTAGTCGTTATAAGAAAGCTCGGCTGCTTCGGCTCGGCCCGGTTCGATTAATTCCCAGTGCAAACGACTGTTGGCGTCATCTCCCACAATAGTTGTGAGAACATCGGCTGCAAATCGAAGCGGACTGGCGGAAGCGGGAGCCGGGCACATCTGAGCCACATGTTCCTGTAACGCAGCGGGCTTGGGGAGTACGAAGAGACCCCCGTTTGGCTTCGCTTCGGTCGTATCTCGTGCGGTTTCACCTGCTGGCCAATGGCTGCAATGTTTTTTCGTCAAGTCCACTACAGTTGACCACTCCACATTCCCAGCAACGGCTAATGTTATGTTGCCTGCCAGGTAATGCGATTCGTGATAGGCTCGCATCTGTTCGGCTTTCAGGGCGGTGATACTTTCGACAGTTCCCAGAATGCTGCGAGAAAGCGGATGCCCTGCAAAGTGAGTTTGCATCAGTTTTTCGTAAGCGGTGAAGGTGGGCATGTCGTCATACATGCCAATTTCTTCCAGAATAACTTGTTTCTCCATATTGAAGTCGTCATCCCGTAACGAGGGATACAAAATCGAAGAAAACATTTCGAATGCGACCGGTAAATATTCTGGTAGCACCGCTGCATAAAACAGAGTCACTTCCTCGCTGGTTGAAGCATTGTAGTTGGCCCCGACTTCATCAAAAATTCGATTGACATCTTCGGCTGAGTATTTTTCGGTCCCTTTGAAGACCATATGTTCCAGAAAATGGCTCACGCCGCTGACATCTACTGTTTCGTCGCGCGAACCGGTGCGAACGAAAAAACCGAAGGCGACGCTATGCACATTCGGATTTAATTCCGCGACAACTTTCAGTCCGTTTTCCAATGTTTCCTGTTCAAAAATCACAAGTTATTCCTCAGCAAGTTGATTACGATTTGATTTCGAGGGAAAGGTATCTCTCAGGCTGATTCACTCACCTGAAGAGGTTCCGGGCCAATGGTCAACACTTGAAGTTCATTCGCGGGATGCGCTTGCGCGTAGGCGGTAACGTCTTCCGGGCGGATCGATTCGATTCGTTCCCGCACTTCACCCAATGTGGTGATGCGCCCCAGATGGAACCAGTCACGAACCAAAGAAGAAGCGCGAGCCATGGTCGATTCTTCCTGCATAATGAGCGAACTTTTGGCACGTGCCTGGCAACGCTGTAATTCGGACTCCGTCACATCCTGATCTATATTCTTCAGTTCCTCGATTGTGACATCAAGTGTTTCCTGGGCCCGGTCGTTTGTGGTGCCTGCATAACACAGGATGCGAGCTTCTTCTTTGAGCGTGTTCAACGAGGCCCCGATTGCGTAACACAAGCCTCGTTCTTCGCGAACTTTAGTAAACAGCCGCGAACTCATTCCTCCCGAGAGAATATTAACCGCGGTCCAGGCGCGATAATAATCGGGATCTCGATACGGAACCGCCCGATAAGCGATGCCAATTTGCGTTTGTGTAGAATCGTGTTCGATATGGTTTGAGGTGGGCTTCGGTTCGCTCCCCTGGCTCAAGCGGGGGGCTTCTCCCGACCAGCTTCCAAATAGTTGTTCGCACTGTGAAACGATCTGGCTGGCATCGACATCGCCCGCGATTCCTAAAATTGCTCCGGTGGGAACAGAACAATTTTGAAAATGAGTACGAACATCTTGATGGCTGATTTCAGAAAGGTTTTCCAGTGAACCTTCTGAAGAGCGATTCCAGGGCGGCGTGTAACATCGCTTGCGAAGTTCGATCATCAACATTTGTCGCGGTTCGTCCTCGATGGATCGTAATGTTTGTTCTCGACCAATTTTACACATCTCGAAAGAGTCTTGTTTGAGTTGTGGTCGAAGAAAAATATCGGCAACCAGCCTCAGCGTTTCCGGCAAGCGGTCTGCAATGGTTGCAGCCGAAAAAGTGATCTGATGCCAGCCGGGAGAAAGGTGGTACTGAACTCCCAGATTATCAAACGCGACCGAGAGCGCCCGCGAATCGTTATCGCCCGCTCCCCGAAGCATTAAATCACTCAGCAGGGAAGCGACACCGTTTTTCCCAGAAGGCTCGTAACAACCCCCTGCCGGGATAGATAACGCAATCGCAGCGGAGCGTACCGCTGTCATCTTTTCGGTGATGATTGTCAGCCCGTTATCGAGCGTGTGGATTTCTATTTGTTGATTCGGCATAGCTATTTTTATCGAGGCAAGAACATGTAGATGACAAAGCGGCGTCAGTATAGCCTTCCCGATGGCCTCTGGGAACCAAGCGATAGAGAGAAGTTTCTTGCATCGCTACGACTGGGCGTTCCCTGGTGTATGCCACGCTTAACATTGGTCGTAACTACTCAGCGGTAAGCTACTGATATAGGCAACCGAATCAGTCGCGGTTCTATCGTTAAACGGGTAACACAGACAATCCCGTTCAGGGTTGTCTGTGTTGCGTAGCAAGTGTCTGTGAATAAATTTGTCTGACTCTGTCAGAAAAGGAGACAAGCAGAAAAAACCTCCTTGAAGATTGTGGTAATTTTACTATTACCGTTGTTTTGATCAAAAAAACAGAACAACTTCAAGGAGGAAAATCATGCGTC
>JAJRTM010000484.1 GCA_024278285.1 Planctomycetota bacterium | reverse complement strand
ACCACCAGAGATCAATTTCGAGGACATATTCAGCTATTATAATCCAATTTTCATTCTAAAACAATGAGTAAAATCAGTAGGTTAATCCAATTTGAGGAAGGATGAAGAAACTGCCCTTTTCAATCTCCGAAGGCAGAGGTCGCGCGTTCGAATCGCGCCGGGTGCGCCAATCATTTCAATGAATTAGACAGCACAACTGATTTCTGAGGCTATAAAAGTAACCACATAGTAACCACTATCTGTCTTATGCTTCAATTAAAGAAGCTGTTTTTATCTCAAACTTGAAATTGCCGATTGTCCCATTCTTGATTTTCTCAACAGCCTCATCGATCACAAAAACGGGTACGAGAAACCATTCGCGGGGAACAACCGGCTTTCCAAAACGATCCATGATTTCGATATCCATGCGTGCGGTATCGAAAAAACGGTGGATCAGGTTTTCCAGTTTGGTACGGTTTATGTTGAAGAGTTCGTAAGTTGCTACAATCTCAACGTCTGCCATTAAAAATGTCGGATCGAGTTTCGCGTTTGCGATGCGGTGCTTAACATCACCGCCAGTAACACCAATCTTGTGCAGAACTTCTCGGTTCTCGGCGACAACTGGATGATCTGATTTGCTCCGCAAGACATAGATTATACCGCTGGCTAAATCGTCTTCATCAGACACATCGGAAAAGAGTGGTCCTGCTGTTGGTTCGGTGATCCTTCGGCTGGTTTCATCCTTGTAGATTGCCCGTTGAAGCGACCGAAGTAGAATGTTGCTTTCTGTACCGTTGGAATAGATAACCCGTAAACGTGCATCTGTTTGACCATTAGGTGCTTTTATCAGCTCACCAACATCAGCGATGTATAATGTCTGACCGCCAAGGATAAAGAACTCGCCTTCCTTGATGTCTGTTTTCAGGAAGCCTGCATCTTTTCGAATGACACGAGAAACACGAACCGTTGTATCAAGATCATGTTTTACCTGCTCAAACAATGGTTTGAATTTTTCAAAATCCTCGCACCTTTCCCGATTGGCGATTTCCTCTGCGGCGCGTTTTTCAGCCGTTGAACGGACATGACGCAGTTCGGTAACGTCTGCCGTTTTGGCCTCGACGCCCAATTCTGCGAGCAGCGCCTCATCGTTCATTTCATCTTGTTGGGCAGACACAGAAATCTCTGCACCTGACAAAAGCTCTTGATGGTCCAGTGGCTTAAGAAGTGTCCGGCATTCTTCCAATTCACGCATACGATCAAGCCGCACGGCATAGAGCCGTTCGAAAATATCATGATCTTCGCCATGGCGCGGGGTTGCCTCATGTTCTTTAACAAAACGTTGGATTTCTTCAAAACCGGCAATGATGCGTTCCTCACGCGGGGTATGTTTGGCGAGTTTTTTGATCCCGATTTCAACACCGAGCTCCGCAAGAAGCGCGTCATCTTCCTTAGTGAGTTCAGCCATTCGCAGCCTCGGCTTTCATACGAGCGAGAAAAGCCACGCCTTCCGCCATGCGTTTTTCCCAGGGGTCAGCAGAAGTAATTTCCGGCAAGCGCCCGCGCTCCTGCTTGAATTTAAGGGCGCGTTTGGCCAGGGCGCGGGCTTCGTCAATGTCCATTTTGACTTTCTTGCCCGATATGACGGCAGCGACCTGTTTCAGGCTTTCTTCGGTCATGGTCTTGGCGAGAATGGCGTAGGCTTCACTGAAGGGATTGATGCGATCGATCAGGTCGATATCGAGATCACGCACATCCATGGCAAATTTTCGCACCCCGTCAATCAATGCGGTGTTGCCTTTGGCTTCGTCATCATTTCCTTCAAGGGCAATTTCCTTGGCCTTTTGTGTGATGTTTAGAGCGGCAATGGCATGCTGGCGTACGGCTTCGCGATCTTCCTCATTAAGCTCGGGGTACTTGTCCTTGATAATCTTGCCCATGCGAACCACGGTCAACTCTTCGGGCACCAGTTCCTCATCGAACAGGCCGCGCTCGATGCTGGTTTTGTCCTGAACAAAGGCCGTGATGACTTCGTTCAAATCTTCCTGACAAATGCGCGTTGCTTCCGGGCTCTTGGGTTCTGCAAGTCCTTTGATCTCAATCTGGAACTGACCACTGTCTTCATTGAAACCAACATTGGTGTTTTGAGGGTCATAGCCTCCCTCGCCATAATCAAATCCTTCTATGGGTCCACTGTCGGGATTTTTAGGGATAAAATTGAAACGTGGAGCCAGTACCTGTTCCATCAAAAGGCTGGCGGCAATGGCCTTTAGCGTATCGTTAACCGCCTCAGTGACAGCTTCTTCTGATGCATCAGGTTCGGCAATCAGATTGGTGAAGCGGGCGCGGATTTTGCCTTTCGCATCGCGGGTAGCGCGGCCAATGATCTGCACTATTTCGGTCAGGGAAGAACGGTAGCCGATTGTCAGCGCATGTTCGCACCAAATCCAATCAAATCCTTCCTTGGCCATGCCAAGAGCAATAATGATGTCTATGTGGTCGCGATTGTTCTTTTGCGCCGGGTCTTTGAGGGCGGCTGAAACCTTGTCACGTTTGGCTGGTTCATCATCCACCAGATCAGCAATTTTCAAAACTCGACCATCATCTGTTTCAACCAGATGAAAACCCGTTTCCGGGTCAATGCCCTTCCAGTCACCAAGCTCTTCGATAATGTGCTCGACTTCCTTGATCTTGTCCTTGGTGCTTTCGCGCGAATTCACATTGGGGATATGGACAATGGTTTTTTCCTGAGGCTCCAACACCTTCAGGATGTCATCAACATAGGAACCCGAATAGAAATAATAGCCTATGTCGAGCTTTTTGAGATACTTGTAGCCATTGAGTTGCTCATAATAGGTGTAGGTAACACTGTCGAATTTTGCCTCGTCCTCCGGCATCAACACCGGTTCAGCATCGCCACGAAAATAGGAGCCGGTCATGGCAACCATGTGTATCTTGTCGCGGGTAAGAAATTCGCCCAGATGCGCGCCCAGCCTGTTGTCTGGATTGACTGAGACATGATGGAATTCATCCACCGCGATCAGACGGTTGTCGAACGCTTCCACTCCAAATTTCTCCACGGCAAAGCGAAAAGTGGCATGGGTACAAACCAGTATCTTGTTATCGCTTTCAAGAAATTTGCCGAGTGCATTTACTTTGCCACCATCGCCACCAGGCGCGTTGCACAAGTTCCATTTCGGCTCCACTTTCCAGTCAGCCCAGAAGCCGAACTTTGACAATGGCTCGTCATTGAAACTGGCCCCGATTGATTTTTCCGGCACGGCGATGATCGCCTGTTTGATGCCTTGATTTTCCAACTTGTCCAGCGCGATGAACATCAGTGCCCGGCTCTTGCCCGAGGCGGGAGGCGACTTAATCAGTAGATATTGCTCACCGCGCTTCTCGTATGCACGCTCCTGCATGGGACGCATGCCCAGCTCGTTTGAGCGCATGGTCGCACCATTGCAGGCATAGGTGACAGAAACAGATGGAATAGAAGTAAGGTCGCTCATTTTTTTGATCTTTCAGATTGTTCCGCTACTTCACAGCCTATTTCCCATGCAGCTCTAATAACGTGATCAGTGGCGAGATAAAACTCCCCACCAAGCCACTCACCATTTTTCGCTAAGTGTTTCTTCATTCTGGTTTCACCAACTACGGCTGCGTTGTAATTGAATTGTAATCCATTATTGTGAGTATGAGTTGTCATTTCTATAATCCACCTATAAACACCCCTTGGAAGGGCTTTCTGAAATGCCGAGCGCCGCATTTCAGGGCTTATCGAGAGACCAATCTTGTAGATCGATTGGTTATTTGAATCTCTACCTAGATAGGTATCAACGCTTCCTTCAAGCTTAAGAACATAAAGCTGCCGAGGAAGGTTTGCAGAATTCGCAGACACATAATATCCGGACCGATTAATTGTACCGGCGCGAACCATTCCTGAGTTATTCAAGTAATCATGGCCAATGCTGATAACTTCTTTTCGCTCAGAATTAAAGCAATCCACCTCCTGAAAAGGCACGTCTTTCAGCTTCCGCCATTTGGAAAGCTCTTTTAGTATCTCCCCGTGTGTGCCGACTGATTGTGACCGCTTTTCCGTCGAAATTGAGAGGTCAAAATCGTCAATAACCATTTGATATTCTGGAAGGAAGGTAAATGCACGTAAGGCTTTTAATCCAAAACGCCACTTATCTGGGTACCGACCGTGATGAGTTGTGTGGGTAAGGTCGTTTCTATGTTTTTTTTGATGTGAGACCAGAAAAAACCCAGTTACTTTACCGCGTATATGATCAGGTGCATTAGGGGCGGTTTTTGTGACATAGATCAAGGCGATAAAAGGATCAGAAAGCTCTGTGAGAACATTGTCACGGCGGCCTTTCGTTGCAAAACTAACCATACCCCATGTTTCAGGGCTCCACCCCCAAAACGATGTCAGAAAAACGGATATTTCTCCGTTCCAAATATTTTCCAAATCAAATGCCATTCGCGACCGCTTTCGTTGTCATCTTCGTATACATCTCAAATAATTTTTCCAGCCGCTCGGTATCGTTTTTGAAGCGGCGGCCTATGTAGATGCGTTCCAGCACTTCGTCATTGTGGGCGTGGGCGGCGTGCAGATTTTCGGGCATGGCGTCGGGCTTGTAGAGGTCGGCGATGGTGGCGGGGAAATGGGCTTCGCGGGCTAGTAAAATGTTCTCGGCGCACTGTGTTAGGTCGGCTTTGTTCTTTTCGGTGAGTTTCGGCACGGGGAAAGTGTTCCAGCCGAGGGTGTTGGAATAGCGATAATCCTCCTTGATCTTACCGCAAACCGTTGCGGCCCAAACCAAATGTATACGTGATGAGAAAATGGCGAAGTCACAAAATCGAAGACCGTACATAGCGATGGCGCTATCGCCGACAACCGTCAAACCATTCACCAACACTGAAGGTAGATATGGACGGTTTTCGGAGCTATGCCGAGGAACCAGTAGGGCATTTCCGTTTCGGTGACGGCGCTCCCCGAAAGCATGAGCAGTTTCGGCCAAAGCGTTTGTTTCAGCACGATCGCTTTTTAGGCGGTGTTTACGAACTACATCGATTCTTCGCTCTATTTCCGGGATTTTTTTTGCGGCTTCTAAGCTGTCATCAACAATCCACAGGCAATATCTCATGTCACCTTGGATGCTGTCGTTTGATCCCAGAAATTTTCGACAGAAGCTTGCGGCTTCAGGGCTTTCCGATACGAGATCACGATACTCTTCGACGTTGAATAGCAAACCTCCGTTGTCATTCGGCATGGAGCCGTTGGTCATTGGAGTTAAGTCTGAAAGCACTTTCCTAGAGCTGGCAACAATGGTGTCTTGATCTGGGACTAAATACGGGCCGATATAGTTTGCCGTTAAGACATGTCCCGCATCAAAAAGTTTCTTTGGCGTGTTGGATTTCTGGCCAACCCCAATAATTGAAACAATTACCGCTGCCTTTTTAGATGCGAGATTGCTCCAAAGAAATGATGGTTCAGCAAACCTAATTTCGAGATCGTCCCTCAAAAACGCAGGCCAAAATAGCGCCACCTGCCGACCTTGACAGATACTATTTGTTGTTACGAACGCAAACAAACCGCCATGCTCCGCCACGTAGCGACGGGCATTGATGAACCAACCAGATACATAGTCTGCCGACTTCGTAGATTTGATCGCTCCTTGGAATGCAGCTTCCAAATCTCTTTTTTGCTCAGGAGTTTGATCCTGGCTCCCCAAATAAGGCGGGTTGCCACAGATGTAGGTTTCGCCGCCTTCGTTCTCAAAATCAATCTCGGCCTGATCCAGCGGCGTGGCAAAGAGGTCTTCGGCGCGATGTCTGACGCTGGTTTCTGTCGGTGGGCAGATCGACAGCCAATCGAGCCGCAGCGCATTGCCGCAGGTGATCCAGTTTTCTGAATCAAGCGGCAGAAATTCAATCAGCGCTTCCTTTTGCCCGCGATAATTCACGTCACACTGGTATTCGGCAATAATCAACGCCAACCGGGCAATTTCAGCGGGGAAATCGCGCAGCTCAATGCCTCTGAAATTGGTTAGTGGAATTTCCGATCCCAGATGGGTTTCCCCACGCCGCTGGTTGATCTCAAATTCAATGGCGCGCATCTCTTTATAAGCAATCACCAGAAAATTACCTGAACCACAGGCCGGGTCAAACACACGGATTTTCGCCATGCGCTTGCGCAGGTTCAGGAGCTTGCGGGCATTGTCTCCAGCCTCCTCCAGTTGGCGGCGCAGATCATCCAGAAACAGCGGGTTCAGCACCTTTAGAATATTCGGCACAGAGGTGTAGTGCATGCCCAGCGCGCCGCGCTCCTCATCATCGGCCACTGCCTGGATCATCGAACCGAAAATATCAGGATTGATTTTCTGCCAATCCAGATTGCCTATATGCAGGAAAAACGATCGGGCAATCCTGGAAAATTGTGGCGCCTCGGTGCTGCCCGAAAACAGCCCGCCATTCACATAAGGAAAAGCATCAGCCCAGCGTGGCAGATTTGCTCCCTTGCGCTCCTTGATTTCCGTGTTCATGGCACGAAATATTTCGTTGATCACTTCATGGGTGTTTGACGAATCCCGCGCGCTCATCTGGTCAATGGTAGCGGTGAACAGATTGTCACCGGTAAAAATGTCTGTATCTTCGGCAAAAAAACAGAAGATTAGCCGCGCAATAAAATGGTTCATTTCCGAGCGGCGCTCAGCCGTGCCCCAGTCAGGATTGTTCTTCAGCAACTCAACATAGAGCTTGTTGAGACGGGCAGTGGCGCGAATATCAAACGAGCTTTCGCGAATTTGTTGAACCGTGCTGATGCCCGCAAGGCTTAGAAAAAAGCCAAAATGATCAGGAAAGTCCTTATAAGCACAGGCAATGGTCTCGCCGCTGTTAAGGTCCTCGGCCTCCAGATCAATCCCGTCCGTTGCCAGCACAAATTTGGCCTTGGCTTTGGTAGTGGCCGGGCTGACCTTCAAGGCCTCAAGGGTTTTGGTAACTTCGCCTTCCGTGCATGTCTTGATGTGAATATTACTGGTCTGAAGCACCCCGCCCAGATCAGATTTGTTGGAGGTACCAGAACGCAGGCGTTTGATCGTTGTTTTCTTGTTACCGAAAGCTTCAAGGAAGGCATAGGGGTATTCAGCCGCATTGAATGGCTGTTCAGCAAGCGCCGATATGGCTTCCTCAATCTCGACGGCGTTCATATGCCTGCTAATGCCTCATGGTTTCGTTCTGTCAGCTCAATCATGACCGGCACTATCCCCTATTGATTTTTATTTACCAATTTACGGATTTCTTCAACTAAGTCATCCCTATTCTGCCCTCGAAATTGCCGCACTAGCTCCCCCTGTTCATGCAATGATAATTTGCCGTAGCTGGTCAGCGTCGTCATTGCGCCTTCGTGGCCAAGGTTCTGGCTCCAGGCTTTGAACTGTACCACTGACAGATTACGGGCGTACATTTCCGCAACGATCATATGGCGGAAACCGTGCGGGGTGAAGGCTGGCAGGCCGGCATTGGCAAAAGCTGTCTTGAATATGGCGCGCACCGGCGATGCATTGGCCCAGTGCTGGCGCGATAATCCGGCCGGAGTAAAGCAGTCATTGTCATCATGGCCAAGGACGGTTTTTGGGAACAGCGGTTCATGATCGGCAAAAAATTTGTGCTTTTTGAGATAATCCACCCAGTCAAGAAAAATCCGTTCAAACTGTTCATTGAGCGGAAACAGGAATGTATCAATTCGCTTTGAGAACTTTGTGCTCACTTCCAGCGGGTTTTGCAAGATCAGCATTCTTGCCCTGTCAAAGTGTTTCAGTTTCAAGGAGATCAGCGCCCCATCGCGAATGCCGGTTATGGCCGTGAATGCGATTAGCGCCCGGTTGCGCTTCTCAATCGCCGTTTTGTTAGGCATGTGCTCAACCACATTTTTAATCATCTGCAATGACGGGTGCGGCCTGTCTGTCGCTGCCGTTGCCGCTCTGATGTCCTTTTCCGGCAGGTTCAGATATTCAATATCTGTTCGGTTTATCGCCGTTTTGAAGCCCGGTTGCAGGCACAGCCAGAAAAGAAATCGTTTGAGGTTGTTCAAAGCGGTTAAAATGGTGGCAGGTGCAAGCTTTTGACCGGCCATATGATCCTTGAAACCGTTGGCCTGTTTCTGGTTGAAGGTTTTCAAGTCGGCAAATCTGGTAAATTCTTCAAACCGCAATATTGCCTTTTCAACCTGCCTGATGGTGGCTTCAGATTTACCATCAGCTTGTTTGAGAAACTCAAAATATCGAAGTTTAATGCGCTCATTGTCAGGGTTTCTTTTCGTCATTTTTTTACGCTCCTGCTGCTCATGTTTGCTTGCTGCCTGAATGTATGCCTGTCACTGGCATTACTGTGCTCTGATAGGCTTGGCATTTGAGGCGTTGGCGCATCGAATAATAATTGCAGTTCTGCCAGGTTTGACAGTGAGCGGGCCTGGTTCATTCTGGTATTACAAACAGCACACCGACCTTTGACTGACACGATTTTTTCGTTGCGCCTGGCAATGTGAACACTGCCTGCCTTTGTCTTGCGCGGCTTTCTGCATTTGAAGCAAAACAGCTCATCTGGCTGGCATTTGCTCTTTTTCAAAGACCATGCCTGTTGCAACCAGGCTTTGAGTTCAATACCCAACACCAGCGCGGGCGTTTGATCACTAAGAAGCGGCAAACCGTTTTTCACCCATGAACGAATGGTTGCGATGTCGCGATCCAGCGTTGTTGCAATCTTTCGCAAAGTATAGGTTTTACTGGTTCGAATCCGCCTCAAGTCAGGCTTGCGTCTTTTAGCCGTGGCCATAGCGCCTTAAACCAGTTTTGAAGAATATTCCGATGTGGATTGAAACCGGTTTTGTTCAATCCAACGCTCAAGGTCTTCCAGCCGATAAACCACCCGGCGGCCAAGTTTTGAATAAACCGGCCCGGTGCCATAAAGCCGCATTTTCGCAAGTGTGCTGATTGAAAGTCCCAAACGCTTAGCCGTTTCGCCAGCATTTAGAACCAAAGGATTTTGCGTGGTCATTATTCCATCACCATGAATGAGCCGGACAACCCCGGCAGGTGAGGGAATCACTATCAATCCCGAGTGGCGTTGCGCACGTACTTTGGAATACAACACTATTCTGGCCGGGAATTCTTCGGGTGTCTTTTAATAATGTCAGCAAAGGGCGTTTCAGATTTTGTGACTGACTTCAAGGTTTCAAGGAATGCTTTCGCTTCTTCTTGCAATGAGTTTTCTGGATACATTCGAGATATTGTTGAAACGTTGACTTTCAAAATGGAAGCAACTTTCCTGATGGAAAGTGTTTTATCCCGCTCAAGCAATTGTGCGCCAATAGTATATGCATGGGATCGCAGTTCATTCGATTTTTGACGCTTGGCAATTGCATTGTTCGCATCACCGCCAAGTTGGTGACGGATTAACACGATTAAGTCACGGGGCAGACAAAGATCATCATTCCAGCTCAGGGCGTCCAACATTGTATTGATGAAATGGTTGACCAAGCTATTGCTAATCGCCTTGCCTCGTCCCACCAGATGTGTCTCTCCTGACGATTCCGCATTTTCACGCTCAATGAGCAATTCAAGAAGTTGCAGGCACAATTCTGAAATGGCCTTCGGGTCAGCATCAAGAGTTTTGGCAAACAACGCCGGTTCAATTCCGTATTTTTTCAGCTTATTTTCGTTTGTTAGCAACCAGTCCAGGCCGCCAGAAATTGCCACTTCAATTTTTTTGTCTGTATTATTTCGCCGTAGTTCAACGTAGTTTTTGATTGTCGGATTTTCTTTGAAAGTCTTGCTCAATTCGTTGTCAATTTCTTGATTTGAAATTCCGAATTGTACGTGATTTTCATCAACCATTTCACAGGTATCCAGCAGGGATAAAAAGTCGTTCCATTTGTCTAGCAGAATTATATCATGCGCGAGAAATTTGGTATAATAGAGATCGGCTTGCTAGGTGATTGAGATGGATAGGTGCGGAGGGAGCAGGGGTTGGGGTGAGGACAAGATAAAGGAACAACACGGGCGGGGGTTAAGTGACTGCGTTCACTTGAGGTTTTTGGTGTCAGGATTTTTGAAGTGTTCCATGTTGAATTCAAACCTTTGTAATCACTGTTATTTTTAACTTCACTCAGATTCACCAAGAAAAGCCTTTGCTTCCCCCAAATCCACCTTCCCCAACCGTGGAGAGGTGCGAAGGTGGCTCTGGGAAAAGCAAATTGTTGTTCTGGTTGCATGGAAAATACATCATCGGCGGCGTTCTGCATTCACCACGACCGCATTGCCGCCACCAGACAACGCGGCTGCAATCTTACTGCCCACTGCATCGCTGGCAGCCTTTAAGGGGTCATCCTGTAAATGAGCGTAACGCTGCGTTGTAGAGCTGTCTGAGTGGCCAAGCAGCGCTCCGATGATAGGAAGGCTTGCGCCGCCTGAGACCGCGATGCTGGCAAAGCTGTGGCGTAAATCGTGCAGGCGGACATCATCGAGTCCTGCCGCCGCCCTGATCTTTGTCCAGACCCTGGGTGTGCCGACGTAATGTGTGCTGCCACCAAATGAGGGAAACACATACTCTGAAGCCTCCTGCTTGACAAGATTGCTCAAAATTTCTAACGCACCGGCATTCAGCGGAATTGCCTTTTGCCCGGTTTTGGAATCCGCCAGCCTGAGATAGCCGGACTGAAAATCAACTTCATCCCAGTGCAAGCCCTGAATTTCGTTTTTCCGAGCGCCAGTGAAGATCAGCAGTTTTATTACCGCAATGGCAAATGGGTTCTCACCATTCTTTTCACCATCAGTAAGCGCGGTCCCCAAGGCAACAAGTTCCTGTTGGCTGAGATAGCGCTGGCCCTTCTTGTCAGGGAAACGCTTCACCCCATGCACCGGGTTGATTTCAATAAGGCCACAATCAAACGCATAGGCAAAGATGCCGCCCAGTAACCCGACAGTGCGCGTTGCAGCTCCCTTGCCGCCCCTGACAATCGCACGGCCTCTCAAGCCTGATTTCACGTCTTTGGCAGTCTTGTCATTGGCAACATCCTGCAAGAACCGCTTTATGTCCGCACGGGTAACATCGGGCACACGCTTCCTACCCAGCAACGGTTTGATATGCCGTTCAATGCGCCCTTTATCGGTCGCAATGGTGCTTGGCTTCTTGGTTGCTACGCCCTGCTCAAGGTAAAGGTCGCAAAGCTCTGCAACGGTAATCTGATTTTTGGCATCCTGTTTTTCTTTGGCTGGGTCTTCACCGTTTGCAGCGCGTCCAAGTAATTTACGCACTTCAATGCGGGCCTGATCAACAGTCCACGGCGATCCATGCGCACCAATCGTCATCCGCCGTGTTGGCGCACTTCTGCCGGTGCCAACACGGTATTTACAAACATAAGACTTGCGCCCACCCTTGGCGACCTTGATGCCAAATCCTTTAAGATCAGCGTCCCAAAGGAAGTAGTCAGCCTGGCCCGGTTCAGCGCGATCAACAACCGTTTTAGTCAATTTGGGCATATTCTAGCGTTCCCGTTGATATGGTGGTTACTTTTTTAATAAAATAACCACATAGTAACCACCAACGCAAGAACCTTGAGGAACGTCAATCAATCGAAATCATATATTTTATCAATATTTCAACATATTATGCAATTTATAGGAATTTAGAGAAACGGCAATAATCCATAATCATCAGCACTCCGAAGGCAGAGGTCACAGGTTCGAATCCTGTCGGGTGCGCCAAATTTCTAAATAAAATCATGCACTTACTAGATTCGTAAATCGTGTGTTGTCTTTTAAAATTGTTCGCGGAAGCAATACGGAAGCAGAAAAAATCCAAATTTATACCATTCCATGCATTGTTAGCCATTCAATTTGCGGGTCTAAGGCTTGTATATCTCAAAATGATATTTCACCAATTCGCAGCCATTAGTATTTGGTACGATGAAGCTTTGACCTCATCTCAGTTACGATAACTGGGAATTATCCATGCAGTTCTTGACCGAGATACATGTTCCTAGAAAGAACGTTTCCTCCTTCCTAGTGATGCGACACCGCCCTCATCTTTGCCGTTGCGCGAGATCAGTGACCGCGCATTTGAGATCGCGGTATTTGAGATCGCGGTATTTGAAGCGGCCAAGCGCGAGGTCGTGCGATCCGAGGTGATTAAGCAAACAGCGAAAGTAGAGCTTACATCACCATCTGCGGATCGAGGACGTGATGTTGTCATCCACGACTATGCAGCTGCAAACTTTTTTGGCCTTGAACTAGCAGGAGACGGTACATCCAAGACCTTGTTTGTCGAATGCAAACTCACCAACAAGCGCAAGCTTACATTAGAGCATGTTCGCCAACGTTCTACAAATTGAACCGCCCCGGGTTTAGCGGAGAGTGTTTTGTTCAAAATTTAAGCTACTTTATCAAGGGTATGGTAGATTCAACCGATCATCGCAACATCTCGGCTAATCTATAGGCTGGAGTTTTAAAGCCAAGCGTTTTTCTTGGGCGCGTATTTAGGCGCTCTGCAATCAGATCCAGGGCGTTTTGTGAATGTATAGATAGGTCTGTTTTCTTGGGGAAGTATTGGCGCAGCAAACGGTTGGTATTTTCGTTTGTACCGCGTTGCCACGGGCTTTGTGGATCACAGAAGTAAATGTCGACTTATGTTGCCAGAGTAATTTGTTTGTGCTGTGCCATTTCAGTGCCACGATCCCATGTCAACGAACGCGTCAACCCATCAGGTAAGGATTGGATGCGTCGCTTTAATGCCCCGACAACGCTGTTCGTATCTTTCCCATCAACTTTTACTAGCATCACAAACCGAGAAGCTCGTTCAACGAGCGTCGCCATATATGTATTGTTGGACCCAGAGATTAGATCCCCCTCCCAATGGCCGGGCACAGCGCGATCTTCAACTTCAGCTGGACGTTCTGATTTAGAAATCGCACCAATAATCTGACTGAACCTCCCCGGGTTTAGCGGAGGCTGTTTCGTTTGTGTTATGCGACTAATTCTAACTGGTTCATCTGGGTATAGTACATCTCCTCTGCTTCAGCGGGTGGAATATTTCCGATTGGCTCCAGCAGGCGACGGTTATTGAACCAGTCGACCCATTTGAGCCTTGCCATTTCAACATCATCAATCTTGCGCCAATATTTTTTTCGGAGCGTGAACTCTTTCGATGAATGACTTCGGCCTTGTAAAGTCCATTGATGGTTTCGGCCAGGGCGTTGTCGTAACTGTCGCCAACACGCTGGCGCTGGCCAACGGATGGCTCAATTCCAGCCCCGGCCAGCCGCTCGGTGTAGCGGATCGAGACATACTGAACTCCTCGATCGCTGTGATGAACCAATCCATTGGTTTGAACGGGCCTGCGATCATAAAGAGCCTGTTCCAGTGCATCCAGAACAAAATCCGTTTTGTCAGATCGTGAGACACGCCAGCCAACAATCCGCCCCCGGATCAAGTCCGGGGCAGGCTTGGCAAAGACATCGATGATGAATGCGACATAGGCAAATCCCTGCCAGGTTGACACAAAGGTAAAATCACTCCCCCACAGCATATTTGGAGCTGGTGCGCTAAATTGCCGGTTCACATAATCCCGGGGGCATGGGGTCGCCGGGTTGCTGAACGTGGTTTTTATCGGCTTTCCACGTGTAACCCCCTGTATTCCTGCCTGTTTCATCAATCTGGCCACAGTGCAACGTGCAAAATTAAAACCCTCTCGCTGCATCTGCCGCCAGACCCCCGCCTTAGCGGGGGCAGGCTTTTGCGCACTCCGTAAACTTCATAATTGTCATCAAATACACGCTGGATCTCAGGGAGCAATTTAGCATCACGTTTTGCACGATCACTGGCCAGATTGGGATCACAAATAATAGCTGCGTGCGTATAATATGTTGAAGGGGCGATCGGAAATACTTTGCAGATCGACTCGACCCCGTGATCATCGCGATGATCATCAATAAACGCCGTCATCTTCTGAAGGGGCGGTCGAGTTCCGCCTGGGCAAAATATGCTGACGCTTTTCTGAGAATCTCATTGGCCTGGCGCAATTCACGGACTTCACGTTCCAAGGCTTTGATGCGCTCACGCTCATCGCTCGTTACCCCATCGCGCAAGCCAATATCAGTTTCCTCCTGACGCGCCCATTTGCGAAGCGTTTCTGCCGTGCAGCCAATTTTGGGGGCAATTGCAGAAATTGCCGCCCACTGACTGGCGTAATCTGATTGATGTTCCAACACCATCCGAACCGCACGTGTGCGCACTTCAGGTAAAAATCTGTTTGATCTCTTGTTCTTTTCCATAGCTCCAATTTATCCTATCTTTGGAGCCTCCGGTAAACCCGGGGCGGTTCATGCTCATTCTCCGCGTTTAAAACGCGGATGTTACCAAAACAGGTGGGTCAATTTTGCATGCCTATTCACAAGCAGAGACTTAAGAACGCGCGAAATCTAGTAGAGGTTCGATATCGTGGCCGTCAGCGGCTTTGTCCGTTTGGTTTGTTATTTGTGTTAATGGACCACCAATTGCTCAAGGTAGAGTGCATCGGCCACCAGATACTACCTTGTGCAAACGCCGCCTAAAGGGGCAGTGCACCATTGTGCGCTTTAAATAGTAACCATCTCTCCATGTCCGGTTTGAGTGCCGTTTTACGCGGTGATGTGCGTATTTTTTGGGAGCATTTTGGATGCCACAAGCTTGACAAACTCCCAATGTAAACAATCATAATGTTGGTTTTAGGAATTGAATGACGAGCAATGGTAACATCAGGTTTAAGATGTGATCTTCAATAGGGAATTATTCTATATTTCCTGTGTTCTAGTAACTTTCACTAACTTCTATGCGACAACTTTTGATTTGGTGCCAAATTGTCATACAAAAAGTTATTTTATAATTGCGGAGGTACTAGGTGGGTTTTGATACTGAGCATTGCGTCTTTCAAGAGATTAGACAGCGGATATTATCCGGTCAACTTAGATCAGGAACTGCCATTAACATAAATAATTTATCTGAGGAAATGATAGTAAGCCCAACTCCTGTAAGGGATGCATTAATCCGGCTTGCGGAACGTGATATACTTGAGAGCCATCGCGGAAAAGGATTTTTCGTTAAGGCCACCTCTTCGCGTGAGATGGTTGATGCGTTAAAATTGCTTTTTTGCACAATCCGGATATCTACAGAAAATTGCTATATTGACAACACTCGCTTGATCTTGTTGAGACAGTAAATTCAACAGATTTTAAAGTTGCGTCGGACCGGGTTCAGTGTAGGTGAAGAGATAGTATATTCTTTGGTTAAAAGTTTGGTGCCTAACCATATGCTAAATGTTGTTGACGCGTTACTCGATAAAACCATATCAATTCGTCGAACATACTATCGCTTCTCAGGATCAAATGCTGAACTCGCTCGGACCGCCTGTATTTTTGTTGAATACACGATTAAACAGCGTCATACAGCCCGTGCGCATTTATTAAATTCACTTCAAGAACAAGCAATTAAAATGGCTGACAATGTACCGCACAACTGATGAGTAATGAGATTAATTTTGCTTGTGTATTGGCGGGTATTTGCCCGGGCCTCGTCTATTCAAAAGTAGCGACAAATTAAGTCATTGTTACGTTTTTATCAAACTTATCCCACCACTGAGAATGGTGGCATACCATTACAATGGCAAGGTCGTCGTATGCAAACAATTCTCGCATTAGTGAATTCTGGGCGTCCATATCTAGTCCCGACAGCGGTTCATCTAGCAATAGAAGCTTTTTTTTAGAGAAGAGTCCACGCGCAACTGACAATCTCCTGCGTTCACCACCGGAGAGATATTGACCGGCTTCGCCCGTTTGATTTTTGCCATTCAAAATTCGATCAGCCAACGTTCCGTCAATTGCTGCAACCGAGATAACACGACGTAAATCTAATGATGCACCCTTTGCACCAAGAGTGATATTTTCGCTCATTGGAATGTTGAAAAGCAAATCTTGTTGTGGAACAAATGCAGCCAGGTCAGAAAGACACGACAATTTGGTTTCATTACCTTGACTATCAGTTTTTCTTATTTCTCCACGATACAAAGCTGATGGCCGAAGAAGCGCTTCGAGAAAAGTACTTTTCCCGATACCACTGTTGCCAGAGACAACTATTTTACTGCTGCGCTGAATTGTCAAACTAATCGGCTGGTGTAAAGGACTGCCATTCTCGTCAAGAGCTTGATAATCCGTAAGTGATAAGTGTAGCCAGTCAGTCTTTGTTTTAATGGTGTCGGTTATGATTGGTTGCTTATACAGAAGGGCTTCCAATTCAAGGGCTTTTGTACGTTCTGCAATTGCTGTTTGTACGCCGCTCGACAACTCACTCACTGGAGCAAAAATCATACTGATCAAATAGGTTAAAGAAACCACACCACCGATGTCGGAAAGTGCCTCGTCTTGAAATATGAATACCGATATGGCCAAGCCTGTTACTACAGCAACAATTATGGCGTTACCAGCAAACCAAAATGTTTGAAATGCAACCAAGTCGACGTTTGCTTTTCTTTTAGCTTCGGCAGCATCAATCGCTCGAAATTTAAGCCGGAATGCTTCAGGGAAAAAATGAAATACCTTTTTGTTGCTGAAAAAATCTATAAAAATGTTAGATTTGACGTCAGCAGCTATGCTTGCCCTCCTAACATACTTTACAATTTGTCGATGCAATACGGTTATCCAAACTATGTAAAGAAAACATCCTAATAGCGCTATACCACCGATATCCAATGAAAATCGACCGGACACAGTGACAACAATAACACCTATTGCCAATACCTTCGGAATGATACGAAAAATGATTGCATCAACTGTCATTGCGAGTGCTTCCACGCCACGCTCAGTCTGTTCAAAAAGTGCTCCTGAGCTGTCTACGTCCCCCTCGGTGGAGCTACGTTGGGAACGAGCCATGAGACCCGTTCTAAGGGCTGGGACAGACAAGCCTGCTTTCAGTTTTTCAGTCATCGCGAACCAGACGACATCACTGCTCTCAGACAAAATATACCCAAAGATGAGCAATGCCACATACAGTCCAACAATTTGCAACCCGTATGAGACTGAATTTCCATCTGCTAACGCATTGACCAATTCACCCAATGCAAGGGGGGCTTGGACCAAAGCAATCTGCCCAGCCAACATAAGCACGAAACCTGACCCTGCTCCAGTCAACCATCTTCGGGAAAATAAAATTTGTGTAGCGCCCAGTGCCCCAATTACTTTCCAAAAAGCTTTCATACATTGCTCTCCAAGAGTCAATTTTCCACATATTAAGCAAGCACAAATTCTAAAGTATTGAAAATATATTATGAGTATTTCTGCTCAATTATATGATTATTGTCATAATGTTCTCAACAGCTAACAATACTGTGCAATCTTCAACTCGCGCCTAGTATCAGGCTGCTCAAAAGGAGAATGGATATGAGGAAAGTTGCAAAATTGGGTATCAAAGTTGTCGGAAAAGCGTCAGCTCTTATACTTTGGAAAAAAAGCAAGCCGGGTGATGGACTCCAGGGAAGGGGCGTAAAAGGCTGCTCTCTGTGGTGTCTCTGAGTTAATTCTGCAAAAGATGCCAGGGAGGACAACTCTCTGGCAGCACTCTGATGAAAACACTCAAAAAAGCTCCGTGGGCGCACGCGGTCTCTTTTACGGACCGCACGGTTATATTCTCGCTGAGATCCGGTCAATTCACTGAAATTGACGGTGATGCGGAGAAGTTTTGGCATGCGCTAAGTTCTAGTCGAATGACGAGCTCAGATGAGAGTGACCAAGAGATTATTTCAGCTTTTCAAAAATTAGGAATTTTAGTTGAGACCGACAACACCGAGTGATTTCAGCTTAGTAGATTTGTTGCTGATTCAGATACATCTCGAGCTGCAGAAGAAAGAACTGGGCGATGTGCTCGTAGGCCTGGCTGAAAGCTTGGCACTCCGTCGCTTCCAGACACTCGGCCTACCCGAACACCGTGTTGACATTGAAGAATTGTGTCGACTGGGTGCGGCGCTCGACCCCAATGCGAACGACGAACTTTCTCACCATCGGTCCTGTCTTTCGATATCTTTAACTTTGGCGTTAATTGCAGAAAGTGTAGGTATTCCGGCGAAAGTTACAATCGGAGTATTCCATGATGGCGGCAGGCTATATTCACATGCTTGGTTGACTTTACCTAACGATAGAATCATAGATACAGGGTCCCAATCCCAGAGATTTGAGCCCATTTGCCAGTTTCTGATCTCGGAGTGGGACGAATGTTTTGGTTAGCCGCACTTAATTCTTCTGATGTTGATTTTGTACGATGGACGAATGAAATTCAGACAGCAATTGATTGTCGATTTTGGAAGGTGGCTCACACGCTGCATCTGGGCGATCTTGTTCACGGTACAATTGTCTCTCGAAACAATATGACTTCTCAGGTATGTGGAATCGGCTTTATTGATTTGGGTGCTGGGATTAGGCGGATCGAATGCTGTAACGAGGCCGAACTCAAGCTACTCCCCAATCGATACTATTCCGGGCACTACTCCTACTTTCTTCGATCCCAGAACGGATATATTGCTAAGAACGATTTATACGGCTTACGGCCAATATACTATGCGTCCTTTGATGATCGGATTTATCTTTCCTCTGATATCCGCGCCATGCTTTGCATACCAGGCCGCGTTTTTTATCCGGCTGAGTCAGCGATCTTACGGAGTTTAGACTGGCGCGAAGCTCATGGCGACAATGAAATGCACGAGCTGACAAATTATGAGGGAATATACAAGGTCCCGGTTCTTCATCAATTGTCGATTGGTCCTGCTTACGATATCCGAATAAGTCAATGCGAATTTAACATCCCGAAAATCGACACTAGTTTTCACTTTTCACGTGCGGTAGCAGCAGTTGAAGAGAAATTGAACTATTTTACCGGGATTGCCAACGCCGGCATAACACCATCAGTATACGACATGAGTGGCGGAATAGATTCAAGTACAATAATAGCGACCGCCATCAATAATGGACTTGCTTCGCGCGTCAAAACAGCATCTTTAGTATTTAGTCATGGTGGGCACTATAGCAACGATCATCATCTCGTCAAAGAATTTCAAAATCTT
>JAJRTM010000483.1 GCA_024278285.1 Planctomycetota bacterium | reverse complement strand
TTTTTTATAGAGCTTTGATCTTTCTTCGAACAGGTCGGTAAAACTTTGATCCTTTTTTTTGGCGATGCCACGCTCTCGGTAATCGCCCACTCGTTTTTCCAGTTCACTTAACTCCACATCAAGAAAAATGATGAAGCCATTTTCTTTCAGATGCTGCATCGCGGTTTCACTGTAAATGGCAGAGCCTCCGGTTGAGATCACAGTATTATTCACCTGAATGGAAAGCAGGGTTTCCTCTTCAATTTCTCGCAGCCGCTCGTACCCTTGCTGATCGACGATTTCCTGGAGAGATTTTTGCTGAGTCGTTTGAATCAATAAATCAGAATCGATAAAACCGCGTGATGTTATTTTTGCAAGGATAACCCCCACGGTACTTTTCCCTGCACCAGGCATGCCGATCAGGACGAGGTTTTTTCTTGAATTGACAGGCATTTGACGTACTTAATCAGCATTGGATAATTGCATACAAAATTCTATAATCAGGCATGTCCCTGCTGTTTTTCAGCGGATTACCTAACGGTTAGACTGGAAGAAGCGATTACGTTATTGTTCCAAAATAATCAATAATTTTATTTTCACGAAAATGGTCTCTGGCGGCTTCAATCTTTTTTTGAGTTCTAAACTTTAAGAGATTTCAAGAAGACGCTATCGAACTCATTTCTCAATAAATTAAAAGGAAACGGTGATTCAATGGAAATTCTCCTTCAACTTTGGTTGCCCATTTTAATTCTATTCATCACATTGGTTTGCTCTGGGATTTCCTGGTTTGTGTATGTTCGGACCATCGAAATTCCCTGGGAAGAAAAATAGAAAGAGGGAAGTTTTCAAGCAAAAAAGATAGCCTGGAAACTTCCCACAGTGATGAACGTAATTCGAATTGAAAAACTACTGTGAAATACTGTATTGATCCTTCAGTATTTTCTTCGCTTGCAGTTCAGCTTTTTCCCAAACAGATTTGATGGTGACAGGTTTGCCACCCTGTCGTTTGCTTTCATCGGCTGCTTCCATGAAGGCATAAATTTCAAGTGTTTCCTGCTCAGCAACGGGAGACTTTCTCGTGCGGAAAAACTTCACGATTTCAACCAGTAACGGATCGTAACCGCTGTACGATCCGATTTGCACGATCCCTTTGGTACCAAAGGCGGTTCCGCCGTACCCTCTTTTACCGGATCGTAAACCTCGAAATGTGCCAATTCGTCCACCTTTCCAGGTGCCGACAGCAAGATCAGTATCGGGTGTATGAACTCGCACGACAGATTCAATACCTGGTCCCATCACCGTGAATAAACTTTCAACGCCGTGGATTCCGTACCAGAATAAATCGGGGTGAGTTTTTTCTAGCGAACAGGGGCTGTAAGCATCGCAGCCGACGATCTCGCCTGCTCCTGCTTTACCTGCACGAATTTTTATTGCTCCATCTGTATAACGAAGAGACGATGAAGAGAACAGCGGTGTTTTATAATGTTTAGCTGCTTCGAAAATTGCAATCGCATCTGAAAGTGAACCTGCAACTGGCTTATCAATAAAAACAGGGAGCCCCGCTTTGAGTACCGGCATGACCTGATTCAAATGCGGGCGTCCATCATTCGTTTCCAGCAGTACGGCATCGACCTTGGTGACTAAATCATCAATAGAATCGACAATTTCGACGCCTAACTCTTTGATTTGCTCGGTGTATTTGGGAACACGCGAAACAGAAGATTCAATATCGGGTGAGCCTTTCGGGTAGGCTGCGACAACACGAAAACTATGAAAATTTTCATGGGCCTCTTTTTTGTTGATCGATTTGGTGAACGCGATCGCATGAGAGGTATCCAACCCGATAATTCCGATACGAATCAACTTCGTATCTTCAGCCTGGATGCTTTGATTGGAGAAGGCGAGAATTCCAGATAGAGCGATGCAGATCAAGCCAAAAGAGAATAGTTTTTTGTATGTTGGCCTTTTCGGGCTGCATTTATTACAAGCGGAACGGGAGTTGTCGGAATGTTGGGGACGCATCAAATTCTCCTTCAGGGGATGATCAAAATGTTGAATTAAGGGATTTTCAATTAACTGCCTGTGGGATATCCTTTCTGCATTCATGGTACCTAATGTGGCAACTCTTTGCTTTTGATGCAACTCAATACCAGTTCTGAGTTAGTTTTGACAGAGTTTTTCTTTTTCATCGAGACGACAGATGATCGTCGAATAACGTCTATCAGAAATGTGAAGATGGTCAAAATTTTCCGGTTAATCGGTTTATTCTGGTCATGCCGACTTTAATGGTCGCAGCGTTTGTAAGGTGATTGTATCTTCGTTGATAGCAAGAACTTAGGTAAAACCGGATAATTCCAGTCAGTTCGCAAAGAATGTCTCATCCGCATGATTGTTAACAGCCGAACCTGAAATTGCATGCTTGTGCAAATGTAATTGCCCGGCATGTTCTGGAAACGGATGAAGAGAATTGGTGACTGGTGCCAAAGGGGTGGCTGATCGCAATGGAAAATTCTCTCTGACAAGCCAGATGCGTTTGCGAGATATCAATCATATAGTTTATCAGTTGTTGGAATTATATTCCGGCAAGGAGGTGGATCATGTCGCGGTTGTCACTTTTCACAACCACGATTTGCACAGCAGCTTTTGTTTTTGCGAATCAAATGCCTGTTTCTGCTCAGGAAGTACAACAGGCGGATGCTTCTGGCGATGCAGGTGTTGTGCGGATCGTCAGTCATAAACGGTCCATTCAAAAAGCGCCCGGGTTAATTCCGCAGGCAACCGAAGCGAGGCC
>JAJRTM010000482.1 GCA_024278285.1 Planctomycetota bacterium | reverse complement strand
TGGCAAGACTTCTCATCATGGGATCATCTTCAGCAACTGTTCCGACTGCACGATTTCCGCCAATCATATTTATGGCGTGGGAGATATTCCCGCGGCGATGACACTGCGAAAATGCGACCGCATGAATGTGACCAATTGCACCATTCTCGATTACGGCAAGTGCGGCTTGCTGCTGGAAGATGTCACCAATTCGCGTGTTTCCGATTGCCTGATCAACGATAACCGAAAAAACGACAACCGAAAAGATGCCAGCGGTGTTGACATAAAGGTTATCCGCGGAAGCAACAACCAGATTATTGATAACCTGGCAACAGTAAAACAATAAGCGACATATTTTTGAATCGCAGGATGTCGTCTTGCACCTGTTGCTTATATAAACCGGTTTTGTGTGCCACGGCTCTGTGAGCCGTGATGCGCGAGTGAGTTTTCCCGCAAAAGGTACTTGAAATACCCTCGCACGGCTCACAGAGCCGTGGCACACACACAGTGGAACCAAAACAAGCTTCAGGCGAGCCGTTGAATGCCACAATTGTAAAATGGCAGATGGAGAGTAATTCGGGATCTCTTGTGCAAGACAGGCCTGTTTGCGCAGTCGCCTTCGGCTTGCCGTTAAACGAATTATCTGTCCAGCTAAGCAGGCAGAATGACGGTGGCATCGTCAATCGTTTGATTCTCGATTGTTTCTGGCGTCATTCCTAATTCGTTGTGATGTTCCCACCAGTAGCTGGAATCACCGGTGGTCCAGGAATCGTAATCGACACATTGTTTAAGAGCGATTTCCAAAGCCGATGCAGAAGCGGGACGTTGCTCGGGCGATTTATTCAGACATTGCATGATAAGCGATTCCAGATCTGGCGAGATCGGTTGCTTTAATCGTTCAGATGGCTTTGCAGGTTGTTCCCCAATTTGTTTCAGACAAATATCGATGGCATCGTTGCCTGTATAAAGTGTTTTTCCGCAAAGCAGATAGTAGCCGACCGCACCGATGGAATATAAATCGCTGCGTAAATCTCGTAGCGAAGGCTGGTTGATTGCTTCTGGGGCAAGATAAAGTGGTGTTCCCGCAATTTCCCGTTTCGATTGTTTGCCAGAAGTGATATCAGTAATTTCATCCACAAGCCCGAAATCCAGCAGAGTCACTAAATCTCGCTGATTGACTTGACGCGAAAGAACAATATTTTCGGGCTTAATATCACGATGCACAATCCCTGCACGATGTGCTTCTGCAAGCGAGCCACAAACATGAATGAGAATATCGATCACACGTCCTGCAGATTGCGGACCATCCACCGTGACCAATTCCTTCAAAGACATCCCTTCTAAATATTACATCGCATAATAGAACAACCCATCGTGAGTGCGCCCGTAATCGTAGATGGAAATCGTGTTGGGGTGTTTCAGTTGGCTGGTCAATTGAACTTCACGTTCAAAGCGAGTGATCGCTTCGCTTGAATGCTCCTGAGTTTTCAATACTTTCACCGCGGCGAGTCTGCTTAGCATCGTGTGCCTGGCTCGATAAACAGCTCCCATCGTCCCTTCGCCGATTATTTCTTCCAGAATGAAATGACCAAGTTGTCGATCAATCAGCGAGTAGGCAGCCAATTCTGCATTTAAGTGTTGGGATAGACAGAGTTCAACACGATTGGCGAGCGGTTCTCGATCTGTATCGCAGTAACCATCTGAGGATATTTCGGTATCAATTTGTTCTGCGACTTCACACAAATCGAAGCTGTTATCGAGTTGTTCCCATTGAGCAAGCTGGACGGCTGGATTTTCATATTGCGGGACAGTTCCCGGCAGAATGGCAGAAGCCGCGATGGCGTGAACGTGAGTGCCGATCAAACCAAGTTCCTGCAATTGCGGGTAGGTCATGTGATGACACAAAACGCCACAAATTAATTCATCAGGCACATTCCACTGCAACAGGCAAGCCGCAGCCGCCTGGGCGTGGTGTACGCCGAATAAATCAATTTCAAATTCGGTTAAATCGGCAGGTACTCCCGTATTGTTGTTGAAATATTCTACATATTCCCGCAGACAAAGATGCCCCAGAACAGGGAGTAGAAAATCTTGAAGCATCGCACCGGTAAAAGCTAAATCAACATCGGCATTGTTTTTTTCTGCAACAGCTTTGGCGAACATGGCCCGGTCAAGGTTGTCAGCAGAAAATTGATGCAGATCAAACAGATGGCTGTTGAACTTTTTAAGTGTTGATTGAACCGCTGCGGTTAATAGCAGCATTTTACTTCGTCGAATACCCAGGCTCACCAATGCCTGTAAAGCCGTTTTCGCTTTATGCCGTAGGCCGTTCGCGGAAGAGTTGACCGACTTTAATAGCTCACAGGTTAAGTTGGAATCGGCTTCAAGAAATTTGGCCAGTTTTTTTGTGCTGTAGTTGGGGCGATTAGCGTGCTGAAGGAATTGAGTAACTGCTTGCGGGAAGATGGGCAGCTTCCAGCCGGCAGGCAGAAAAGACTCGCTCGATTCGAGCAGCAGCCTTTTTCTCAATTCTGTCCAGTTGATATCACTCATAAAAACAAACGCCCTACGGCTAATCGAAGAAGTCCGCCTTGTTGGGTCCGTTATTGTGGACCGTGTGGCAGTAAATAAAACGGTTCTTGTACCTTATAAAGTATAGAACGCGAACAGATCGCCGGTGAGCAATGGGCATCTCTGTGGAGAATCAAGCTGATATGTGATCTGTTTGTAAGGATTACATCGATAAGAAAAGAGGGTCACGTTACGCCGAAAACACCGTTTCCCCCTACCCCTTGGCATGAAAACGTCAAAACTTGAGTCTGATTTCCAATTTAAAAACGAATTGTAAAAAAAGCAGTTGACCATTTCGGTCGTCTTAACGTATTTTCCCGCCACGACTGAACGAGAAGCCGCAAGGCTTACGGTCGTATTTCGAGACCATCAGATGTCCAACCGGAATCGAAATTCATTACCCAATTGTTTAACAAACTCACAGACCCGTCCCACACTCTGATCTCGGCAATAAATTCAAACTATTCTCGTTGTCGCGAAATAAAATCAGTCCAATCAAAAAAGGAATTATCAAATGGCTCGCTTGGCAACACTCGCACTCGCATTCGTACTGTTAGGCTCTTCTGTTGGATGCTATCACTCTCGCTGGGCCGGTTACGGCGGCGGTGCCGGTGGTGCCGGTGGTTGCGGATGCAACGCTACACCTGGCGGCGCGTTCTACGGCGGTGCTCCTGCAGGCGGAGGAGCGTACATGGCTCCACAACAAGGGGCGTTCTACACACCAACCGGTTCCAGTGTTAACCTGGCTGGCCCTACCGCTTATGGAAACCCCGTTTACTCGGCTCCTTATACTTCAACCGCAATGGCTCCTATGGATCCACTTCCTACATACTAAAATAACAGGCGGAATTACTCGCATCAGATAAATACGGGTCGGGATCGCTGAGTTTTTCGTAGCCATGTTTTTAATGAACAAGCCGTGCATGATTATTGCACGGCTTGTTCGCGTTTTGCACATCGTGTTGTACTCGCCTGAAATACCTCTCATTATTTAACGGCAAGCCAAGGGCGACTGTGTACGCGGGATGGCGTGCTTGCACCTGTTGTTTATACATAAGTATTTTCAGGCAAAGCTGAGTCATCAGTCCCGGAGGGACAGAGACAAATAGCCCCGGATTTTAATCCGGGGTCGTCGTCCCAGTTAATAGGTAGTCCCGAAGGGACGATGGTCATGATTATTTCGGTCCTCCATTGCCTTGCATCAAAGCAGCAAATTCCGTCGTCCCTACAGGACTTCATCCTCTTGCAACCGATACCCCAGGTTAAAACCTGGGGCTATTTGCCAATGTCCCTCCAGGACAAAACTTATGTATAAACAACAGCGTGCTTGCACCCATCAAATACGGCCTCTATTTCGTTAACCTATTGCCGGTTAAAACTCTTTCCGATTCTTTCGAGCTATTGAAAGCAACCCGGTATGTGAAGGTGGGTGCAATCAGTTCCTACGAAACTGATTGCCTGGTCGATGCTAATGTGCCTGGAATTTTTTGAAGATGCTTTCTGGGATTGCTTCGATTCGTTGCCAATCGTGCTTGGTCGTGTTGTCGCCATCTAACAGCAACAGTCTTTGTTCGGTTGCATCCAGAACGGTTTGTCGCTGATTGGCTCCCCATTTCTCCAGCACGTATTCGTAACTTTTTTGTGGATAGCCATCGATGGCAGTGAAAAGTACCTGAATATTCTCGCGGTCATATTCCCAGTTATAGTGGATTGTCAAACGCCCCCCCATCACGAATTGTGCGAGCATATTGGGCTGGTAGTAAATTGTTGCGCTGCCATCTTCTCGAATGATCAAATGCCGGGTGCCGTAATAACTTGATTTCCAGAACCCGGTTACAAGTTGCATCACTTGTTCAGTTTCCATCTCCTTCAAACTCTTTTTCTCAACAGATTCACTTGAAGAATCTGGTTGCGTTGGCGAGAGTTGCGCTGAGTTCGAAACGGTTGCCTGCATTTCAGGAGCAGAAGAAGAGACCCCGGTTCCAAACAAATGTTGAACACTCAAGCCAAGCCCCAGCAATATCAAAATACATGGAACAGCCAGCCAGGGCGATTTGTAGAATTGTTTCAGCATGGTCTTCCGCTTTGCTTCTATCCTTGAATTCTGTTGATGCAGACGAAGCTAATTGTACGATTCACGCTGTAAATTGTCACCAGGAATCGGTCGCGATTGAAGAAGATCGTTCAGAATATCAGTAGCGTTCGATCAATTACTGTCGTATCTTTGATTTTCTATTTTCTTGGCTGAAGGCCATAATCATCATAGCCTGGGGCAACGCCCCAGGAAGAGATGAGACGTCAACATTTTGGCTGAAAGCCATAAACAAAAGCATTGATTATGGCTTTCAGCCAAAAAGAACTACCAAACAACTTTACCTGGGGCGTTGCCCTGGACTGGTAAATAACCCGGAAGATGGGAGAGATGAGGGATTTTTGTACTGAGCAACTGTTGCGCGAAATAACACTTTCGTGTGCCACGGCTCTGTGAGCCGTGCTGCGTTAGAGATGGAATTATCCCAAAACAAAGCTTGATTTTCAGTTCGCACGGCTCACAGAGCCGTGGCACCCAACAGGGGATCATAAAACAAAGCGCAACAGTACAACTGACAACAGCTTAAGAAATTTACCAGGCCAG
>JAJRTM010000481.1 GCA_024278285.1 Planctomycetota bacterium | reverse complement strand
TCCATGAAATCCAGCAGGAAATTGCCAATGAAGAAGAACTGTTTCTTCAGGCAAAACTGGCTGTCGAACAGAAGCAGCAAGAACAACATCTGGATGAATCGCAACTAGCCGAATTCACTCAACGGATCGATTTGCAAAGAGAATCGCAGACCAATCTTTCACGCGAACAGCAGGAACAATTGCGTCTACAGGCTACTTCCGAAAATCACCTTGTCCATTTGAAACAGCGTCAGGAAACGGTTCTGGCAGCCGTCGAGCGTGTACAAGGAGAGATCAAGCAGGCAGCCGAAGCGATTCATCAAAAAACAGGCGAAGTTGAGAACGCACAGGAAGTTTACGAGCAAGCCGCTTCGATTAATCAGGAGCATAAACAACGAATTGATCAGATTAAAGCCCGCAAACAGGAACTGCGGCACGAACTGGAAACCATCCATGCACGGCTGAGAGAAGACCGCGAGCAACGCAGTGCCTGGGAAGCACGGCTTGGGTTATTGGAAGATATGGAAAGACGTCAACTCGGTTTGAGTGTCGGCGTTCAGGAAATATTGCAGCGTTCCCGGCAAAGCCCGCTGCCTCCGTGGAAGCATGTGCTTGGCATTCTGGCTGACTACATCGAATGTGAACTTGAATACGCCCCGCTGATCGAAATCGCATTCGCGGGCGGGGGCGGTTCGGAAATGATTATTGTCGATCAGCTTCAGCCAATTCTCGAATATCTGGATCGTGGCGAAACCCAGTTTGAAGGACGCATCGGTTTTCTGGAAATCCCCAGCGGTAAAGCAGCGATGTCTGTAGAATCAACCGATCCGGTCGTTCAGAAATATCTGGAATCGTTACGTCAATCGGAAAATGTGATTGCCCGTGCAGATCATCTCGTGCAATGTGAACCAGCTTATCGCGGTTTGATCGAACGTTATTTATCCCATACCTGGGTTGTCGATACGCTCGCAGCGGCTAGAAGATTTTCGCTGGCGGCTCCCATTCCGCTTCAATTTCTGACCTTACAGGGAGACATGCTCGACCGCGATGGCATGATTCAAACCGGCACGCTGCAAATGGAATCTTCAATCGTTTCTCGCAGGAGTGAGATTAAACGATTAAAGAAAGAAGTTGAGCAACTTGATCGGCATATCTATCGTTTAACAGATCAAACGGCCGAGTTTGATGACCTGCTCACCCGGCTGGATGAGGAAATCAAAAATGCACAAAGCTGGATGGAAGAACAATCAACTGAATTAACCGAGCTAAGTCAAAAACTGATGCTTGCCCGCACTAATCAAAAACAGGCGATTCAGGAAAAAGGCCGCCTTGAACAAGATCTTGCTGCACTCACGCAGCAACAGCAAGATGTCATGCGTGAAATTGAACAGGAACAATTCAAACTGGAAGAGTATCACACGACGCTGGATTCAATTGGTGTGCAAATCGCGACTGGCGAATAAGAATTGCAATTGCTCCAGAATCAAAAACAGGAACTCATTACCAATCAAAGTCAGTATCAGTTAGGACTGGCTAAGGTGGAAGAACAATTAACCGCGATTGAAAATGTCCTCAAGCGATTACGCAATGACTCTCGTTTAAGAGACAATCAGTACAACGAAGCAGAGTCTCGATTAAACCTGGCGATTCAGAAAAAGAATCAGACCGAGTTACAAATTCTGAATGCGCAGTCGCAACTGGCAGAATTGTATTTGATTGGCGAACAACTCCAGATGGAAACGCGACAGGTACGCCGGATGCGCGGAGAAACACAAATTCAACGCGATCATCTAACCGAGCAACTCCGCAGCATTACCGAATCGAGAAGAACGCACGAACAACAGTTGCAGGATTTGCGGATTGAGCAAAAAGACCTCGAAAATGAATTGGAATCAATTGTCGAAAAGCTGAGCGATGATTATCAACTCACTTTACGCGATTTGCACGAACACCACATTTCTGCATTCACGCCTTACCACGCGATGCGGTCAGGCGAAGAAATCCCGGAAATTGAATTTCCACAGCCAGCAGCAACGCAACAAACAGAAGATCAGGAAGAAGAGGCCGAAACCGCTGAACTACTTTTAGAACAGGGTGATTTTTCAGAACAGAGTGATTCTCAAAAAGTCGATGAGAGTGAATCCCCCCTGCAAAATGAGCAAATAACGGATCCTCTTTCCATGATCGATGCAGAGTTGCTCGAACAAAATCAATGGGCATGGGAAGATTCTGAAATTCCATACGAACAGGCACGAGAAGAAATCGACCGTGAAGTACAGCGATTGCGCAAGAAGATAAAAAAGCTGGGCGCGGTCGATCCGGAATCACTACAGGGATTGGATGAAATTGAATATCGGTATAAGCATCTTAGTACGCAGTTGCAGGATTTAAGACATGCGCAAGCAACATTGGAAGATATCATCCGGAAATTGAATTCGGAATCCCGCCGAATTTTCCTGGAAAGTTTCATCATCATACGCGAGCAATTCCAGCATCTTTACCGACAACTGTTTGGTGGAGGCGAAGGCGATTTGATTATGGAAGATGAAGCCGACCCGCTTGAATGTGGTATCGAAATTGTTGCTCGGCCTCCCGGCAAGGAACTCCGCAGTATCTCGCTGCTTTCGGGGGGAGAAAAAACGATGACCGCGGTTGCGTTACTGCTCGCGATTTTCAAAAGTCGTCCGAGTCCGTTCTGTATTCTGGACGAAGTCGATGCGGCTTTAGATGAAGCGAACATTGATCGCTTCGCCAGTGTTCTGACGCAGTTCCACGATCAGACGCAATTCATCGTCATCACTCATCGTAAAAGAACAATGACCGCAGCGGACCGTATTTTTGGCGTCACGATGGAAGAAGCAGGAGTTTCCAAACGCTTGACCGTTCAAGTAGACGACGTCGGCGAAAACGGCGAGTTTAAGTCGAAGGGAAATTCTGCTGCCGCGTAATTTCAATTACTGCCTGCAGCCCTATCCAAACTGGATTGGATCAGATTCAATCTCGCTGGCAAAAACGGTCAACCCGCCGAACTCTGCCTGTAAAACGGTCGCCAGTTGTTCGCATGCAAATCGCTCTGAAGCATAGTGCCCGACAAGTATCAAACAGATCGGCTTCGTTCGTGCTTCCAGACAGGCGTGAAAACGAGCTTCGCCTGTGATTAAAACGTCACAGTCCAGAGCAGCCGCTTCGCGCATGAATTCCGCAGCCGCCCCGCAGGCGATACCAACTTTGTTGACCTCCCGATTCAGATCGCCCACAAACTGCAACTGTTTAATATTGCAAACTTCTTTCACCTGCTCGATGAACTGATTCAACGAAAAAGATTTCAACAAATCGCCACACCGCCCCGCTCCGGGAGATTTCTCTGCCAACTCGCTTTCGCTGAATGGACGAAGCGGCTCAATATTCTGAAGATTTAATTGCTCGCCCCATTGTTGATTGATCCCCTTGCTCGCGCTATCAAACGCGGTATGCGGGCTATAAACGGCAACACGATTCGTCGCCAAATCCAAAAGCATTTGCCCTTCTGGAGTCTCCGCCGTTATTTTCTGTACGGCTCGAAAAAGAATCGGATGATGCGTGACAATCAAACCGACGTTTCGCTCAATCGCATCGGTTGCAACATCCGGCGTTAATGTGAGACAGGTCAGTATGGTATCAATTTCTTGCGCAGAATCTCCCAGTAGCAAGCCAACATTGTCCCAACTTTCAGCCGT
>JAJRTM010000480.1 GCA_024278285.1 Planctomycetota bacterium | reverse complement strand
CTGCGGGGCTTTCAGGTAATAAAGTGGCTCAAAAGGAAATTCACAACTTCATTTTGAAATCGAAGTTCTTCCATTCCAATCTTATTGAAGAATTGGCTGCTGTTTCAGTAGATCTTAATTCTCATTTTCGTCATCAAAATCTTCGTCAGCCCCGAAGCTGGAAACAGCCCAGACAATCTGGAAACAGAAGCCTGTTTGCTCAAGATACAGCTCCCATGATTCAACCAGAATGGGTTTACACCAAGGCAACTGCACGAGCGGGACATCTTCTCAATGAGCAGCAACGTAAATTACGATCTTCGTTGCAAAAATGGTCCTCTTTACAGCAGGAACATCTCTTTCCTGAAATTTCATCTCAATTTGCAGTTGTTGCCAATAATTTACTTCTCTTTCGAGATTCCGATTCGATCCAGGCGATTCAACTATCAGACGCCAATGGGCAGCCAAGCAGGAAAATTCTTTGGAAATTTGAAAGCCCCAGCCCAATTTCTACCGCTTTCAAAACACACAACGATCCCTACACCGGAATCACAAGCAATCACCCCAGTATCGAAAGGCTTCATCTAGCAAATTCAGTGATAGGAACGTTGACTGCAAATAATGAAACTCTTTTCCTGATCGATTCCGTACAGAGAGTTCGCACAAAAACAGAAATCCAGACAGCCTCGCTAGGATCATCTCGACATCAAACCAGTCGAGAATCAGAACAACCCTATGATGAATACTTAACGAATCGGCTCGTTGCGCTACCTCTTCAAAACGATTCCAACACTCCTGTTGCTCGCTGGACGATTGATCGATCAGGATGGAGCATTGAAGGGGATGAAACAATCCACAAACACCTTCTTTCAGGCCATTATTTTTTTGGCCCACCAGCCGTTTTGCATCATCGAGCCTACATCCTCAGCGAGCATCATAGCCTTGTTTCATTGACCGCCCTGGAAGCTTCCACTGGAAAAGTATTGTGGTCGCAGCCGATCAGTTATTCAGACAGGCCTTTAGAATATGATATTTCCAGAGCAACCGATGCAAGCCTGCCCGTTTGCACCGATAAATCTATTATTTGCGATAATGGCAATGGTCACTTAATTGCATTGGATTCCCTCACTGGAAATTTCCAGTGGTTACATTGCTATGCAGATGACGATGGCAGGCAGGATTCCGGTCGCTGGACCTACACGCAATCAACGCAAGCTTCCCATGCGGGGGTGATGAACGTGCCAGTCCCGCTTGGTAATCGAATTGTCATTTTGCCTGATCGTTCCCGACGAATTCAGTGCTGCGATATTCAAAGTGGCGAATTACTCTGGAGCCGACCACGTGAAAACGTCCAATATATCGCGGCAGTGACTGCCTGGCAAAATAATAATCAAACAAGCAAAGAGTTCTTACTGTGTATAGCAAACCGATCCTGTATCGCGTTGGACCCCGTCAACGGAAAGGAAATCTGGAGCACAGAAACAGGAATCATTTCCGGGCATGGAGTTCAGGTCGGCAACTTATTTTTGCTTCCTGTAGACACCGAAGAACGATTGCCTCAGCCAGACATTGCCGAATCGAATAGCAATATTCTGAGAGGAAGAATTGAAACGATCGATCTTTCGACCGGGAAAAGAATCGAAAACGGTATTCGTTCGAATTTATCAAATAACCCTCAATCCGATGATGCTTCAGAAATTAATGATCACCTGCAAGATGATTACTTCCCTTCTCCGCTTGGGAACCTGATCGTTTGCAAAGATCGTATTATCTCAGTCGGAATTGATCGCATTATCAGTTATGCACAAGCCGGTTCTGTCTCTACTCAGTTAAAAGAGAAGCAAGAGACATTATCAGAAAAACAACTTCAGCAACTGGCCCAGGCAGAAATGATTCTCGGAAATCAACACGACTCCATCAGGCATCTTCGCCAGGCGTTATCGCATACTGCCACTTCACCCGACACCCGTAAGCAGACGCAAGACATCTTCAGGGAAATTTTATATCGAGAATTACAAGGTGCCGAGAAGAATCAATTAGAAATACTCTCGGAAATCGAGCCATTAGCAACCACTCCCAGACAGAAAGCTCGTTTCCTGGCATCTGAAATTGATGTCTATCAGAAACAACGCGATAATGAAAAACTATGGTCAGCCACCGTTCAATTTACAGAATTGGGACTCCATATTCCACTCTCGCATCCCAACCAACGGGGTTACCAACAGACCACAACAAGTTGGCTGCCTGGTCTGTACCGACAATTTCTGGAGCAGATGACTCCCCATGAAAAGGATCAATTTTTTGCACAAATGGAACAAGCCTGGCTGAAGCAGGTCGATTCGATGCCAACGCATCAACTACAAATGCTTGCAGAAATATTCTCGGATTATTCTCAAGTTGACTCTGTTCGATTTGAACTTGCCAACCGAGCCATCGCCTGCGGAAACTTCCAGCAGGCAGAATTGATCCTCATCAAACTGCAACATTCCGCTTCTCACGCAGCAACGTTTCAAGCAAGGAATAATCTTTTAGAAATTTACTCACTGCTTGGAATTTATGCACCAGTTGATCGAAAACAAAATCAAGATTCGATGAAAACCCCACATCAATCTGCATTTATTGCCAGTACAGCAAAAACATCTTTCACCTACCAACGAGTTTCCTGGAAACATCAAACAATCGATAGAAAACCTGTCAGGCTCTACAACGAAACCGTTATTCCAGTCCATCATGTCAGCATTAAACAGCAGCCTTCTTTATCAATGATTCATAAAGATCCCTACAGTAAAAGACGTTCCGTCTACTCCAATCCCAGGCAAAACTGGACCTTGCTGCATCAACCGGATCTTCCTTCAAGGAAAATCACGCTTGAATCCAAACAGAAAACAACATCTACCTTATTGAAAATCATGTCGAATCCTGCAGCCGATTCTGATGAAGATGTCCAGAACGAGCAGATGCTTATTTTCCTGGATCGCCTGACCGGGCAGGATCAATTTGAGATCCGGTTACCGGGAACAAGATTCGGACTGGCAAATGGCACAAAAAAACAGGTCGGGCATCTGATCCCCGTGGTTGCCTCCGGTTCCATTTACGGAATATCACTGATCGAAGGGAAAGCCATCTGGAAGCGGAAAGTCGGTAGATCAAAAAACAGTAAACAGAGAATTGAGCTGGGACCGATTGGACGAGGATTCTGTATTTACCAAACGGTACGTTCGTTGGTTTGCCTCAATCCTGAAAACGGCAATTTACTTTGGAAGCGAAGCGATTTAGAACCGCGTGGCGGTTTGTGGGCAAACAGGCATACCGGATTAATTGGCGATGAGAAATGTATTGTTTATTTTCATGCCGACCATAATCATTATACGTTACTCGATAGAGAAACGGGTTCCATCCTTAGAAAAGATGTTTTGGTGCAAGCCCCTTTTCTTGTCCAACGAACACGCCGCGCGTTCGGCAGAAAAATAATGTACCTGACCGTTTCTGAATCGCAACCCCATCAAAGATATTTGCGATTGTGGGATCCGTTAAATTCGTCTCTGCTTATTGATGAAGCGTTCGGCGTTCAAGATTTATACTCTGCTTCTGAAGAAGAGTTAACGGTTCTTTTTTCTGAAGGAAGGTTGCTGATTTACCATCCCGAACAGGAACGTACCATTGCGAAAATCAATTTTGATGCTGAGGAAATGGGAACAACGAACTACCTGCGAGTTGCCAGCCAGGGCGATTATTATCTGGTCAATCTGTATCGCTCTCAACGGGCAGATAACGAGCAAGGTTACACAAGCCGATTCACAGACAGTCCCTGGAAAGTAACGCATATCAACGGCCCGGTACTGGCGATTTGCAAGCGGTCTGGCCAACTGAAATGGATTCGCTCATTTTCCAATCGCACAATCATCAACGAACAGATCGGTGAACTTCCCCTGCTGTTAACATGTGCTACCTACCAAAGTAGACCAGGCGATCAACAGCGTTCGATGCTCCTTGAAATTATAGATCTCAAAACCGGCAACAGACTCGTCTCCCGAAAAGACTTGGCCATCTCACGACTGCTGCTGCTAAACCATCATCAGAAAAAAGGGGAAATCCTTCTTTCCGGCATCCTCAACGATATCGTCATTAGCTATCGAAACAACAGACTCTCGCGCCTGAAGCAACACCAGCCAGCACCATCTGAATTTACCGAGTATGCTGTAAAATAATACCGGGTACCACAGACAATCCCGATCAAGGTTGCCTGCGTTGCGCAGCGCGGATGGCCCAGGTAATTCATTAACCTGGGCGGCGTAGCCGTAGGAG
>JAJRTM010000479.1 GCA_024278285.1 Planctomycetota bacterium | reverse complement strand
GTTCATTAAGAGTTTGAAGCAAATCACGTGCTGCTTGGTCATTCGCTTTGCTGATCGATTTCGGCGCATTCAAATTCTGAATCGGATTCGTGCTGCTGAACGGCGTTCCTTGAAACACCGCAGGCAAAAATCCTGGTCCCCAGTTATTCACACTCGATTGTGGCACACCACGCGGATCAGGGATCGCAACAAAAGCAGGCAAATTCTGGTTTTCGGTGCCGAGCGCGTAGGTTGTCCACGCGCCCATGCTTGGGAAACCATCCATCACAAAACCAGTGGAAAGGAAATTTTCAGCTGGTCCGTGCGTGTTCGAATTACTCGTCAAGGAATGCACAAAAGAAATGTCATCGACAAGGCTGCCCATGTGTGGAATCATATCGGAAACCATTTTTCCCGATTCGCCATACGGTTTAAATTTGTACTGCGGCTTTGCCAAATTTCCCGCTGGTCCCTGAAAAGTGACTGGCGGTCCCCCTTGAAAAGGTTTGCCATCAAGCTTGATCAATTCCGGTTTATAATCGAAAGTTTCCAGTTGACTGCATGCTCCCGCACAGAAAATAACGAGGACATTTTTTGCTTTGGCTGCATAATGAGGTTTGCGGGCACGGTTCGGTTGAGCTGGATCGATCGCCGGTGGTTTCGCCTGTAAACAATTCTCGTTCTGCAATAATGAAGTGAGCGCCACCGCGCTCAAGGCAGAAACGGTATGCCCCAGAAACCCTCTACGATCCAACAAACTGCGTCCTTGCGGCGAAAGAGCTTCCAATGATATTTGTCGTTCATTTGATTGTGACATTGTATTGCCTTTTTGTTGTTTAACTTGCTGATCAATCTCGAATATGAGGTAACTATTCAGTGATGGGTGGCTGGGGACAAATTGTCGGAAGTAGTGTAAACAATTGACGACACGGCTGGTGACAATTTGCCCCCAGATGCGCCGAGATGTCCAGATCTGGGGGCAGATTGTGCGGAAGTTTTCCGGATATTCATACCCTTTAAACAACAATCTGTCCCCAGCCACCCTCCTGCTGAATAGTTAGAACATGAGAACAAAAACATATTCCGCAATTACGGTAAATACAAAAATTCGCTGCTGTTGAAGATGACCCTGCAGAGCGATTCTAACCCCTGTTTTTTAATGACGGGAATAATTGCTGCCCGTTCTATTTTGGTTACTTGACGCCCAAAGCTCAGAAGGAAGATTCGATCAATTTGTTTATTCGGATTGCTTCCCACTTCTGTTTGCACTCGGTTGGCGAATCTTTCTGCTTGCTCAATGACAAATGGATTGTTGAGCAGATTAAGTGCCTGGATGGCAGTGGTTGATTGACTTCGTTTCGGCATCGACTGACCGGCATCGGGGCAATCGAACGCACCGAAAACAGGAACTGATTCCATTCGTATTTTATGAGCGTAAATCATCCGCCGAAATTCTTCTGGACCGAATATTTCCTTGGCAGGAAAACCACTCAATCCGCCTCGTGTTTTGAAAAAATTGAAGCCGGGACCGTGCATTTTTAAATTCAAGTTTCCACTCACTTGTAAAATGCTATCGCGGATCGCTTCGGCTTCTAATCGTCTCGAGGGAAACCGCCAAAGTAATCGACAGTTTCCATCGATTTTTTGTGCCTCTTGTTTGATGTAAGCCGATTGTTGATACGTTTTCGAATTCATAATCAAACGATGAATATGCTTGATCGAACCGCCACTTTTATTCAGTTCGTTTGCAAGCCAGTCGAGTAATTGTGGATGCGATGGCTTGCCGCCGTTATGTCCGAAATCGCTGGGAGTTTCGACAAGTCCCGTTCCAAAATGATACTGCCAGATGCGATTCACCATCACCCGGGCAGTAAGCGGGTTTTCAGGATTGGCAATCCATTTGGCAAGCGTTATCCGCCGGCTGTTTTCCGGAGCATCTGTCGGAAGCGAGACCGAACCGATTACCGCAGGAACTTTCGGGCCGACCACTTCCCCTGGTTGTTCGGGATCGCCTCGGTTCAAAACATGCGTTACATCCGGCTTGCGAAACAAGCCACCATATACCAGTCGAGGCTTTCGCAATTCGGTAATCTGTTTCTGTAATTCCGAACGATTCTCAGCCATCGTTTTCAATTTATCCGCTGAATCGACAGGCAGATTTCGGCTCAATTCGTCTGCGGAATTCCAGGGAGTTCCTATCGCAGCACGATCTTGCGAACTGGCGATTATTTTCCAATTCTTACCATCGAGAGAAGTTTCAATTTTGTATCGCGTCGCCAGGCGATCCTTAAATTTTTCATTTCGATCACGTCCCCAGATGATTTTGTTGATCTCAGAAACTTCAGACAGTTCTAATTGCACCCAACCGCCCTGGCGTTTACTGGCGATCCAGCTTCGTTCGTTGCCGTATCTTCCATCGTTAATATGCTCAAGTCGATGATGCTCTGACGGACCGTATTCGCCGGATGAGCTTGCCTTTGTTCCGTTTTTTGCCAAGGCGATATTGTTAACGGTATCGTTTGTCGAATAAATCTCCAGTTCATCCAGGCAAGGCTCATAGCGATTATTGTTACTTGTTGCCAGCGTGGTAAAACGAACAAATTGAGCATTAATCGGCTTGAACTGTTCTATATTTTGTTTCGCGTTGACTGGTGCGCGAAGACGGGGCAGGGGAGAGAGGGAGCCTGAGATTGCTTCCTGTAAGATAAGAATATCCGCGGTAATACCGGTGCCGGTTTCGCCGCCACGTAAGATGATGCGTGATTGTTTTGATAGTTCGTGAATTCCCGCATTTTTCACGCCAGACCAGCGGGGTGTTTTTTCCGAATCGCCTTCTGTCTGGTTCGCATAATAAAACTGATTCGCTCTGGCGATTTCAATTTGATCTTCACGGGTTTTCAGATCTCCATCGTTATCAAGAATGTAACGAGCATCGCGGGTATGCACTCCACTGCCGTGGACTCCCCAGGAAATCCAGATTTGATAAGTTCCCGCACTGGCCGGATCCCACGTGAAAACATCTTCGCCCGGGTGATTGTCCCACCATGTGTATTTGCCCCGGCTGAGGTTCGGCAATCGGTCCGCAGAACCAGAGTCATCGCGGTATCCCTGTTTTGTCCCTACAGGATTCATTCCTTTGCCATTAGGCGATTTCAAGATCGAAACGTTTTCGGCATCTTCGTCATCAATTAAAATCGTGCGACCTGCAAAGGCAAGCGGCTGATATTTTGCGAGTTCTGCGTTGATGATTTTGAGTTTTTGTTCCAGTTGGTCTGCCCGAGCATGACGTTTTTTTCTTTCGGCATCGAAAATTTCCCGGTCTCCGTAATCGACCCCCGCAAAAAATGCCTGCAGGTGATAATACTCCTCTTGCGTGATGGGATCGAATTTATGTTCGTGGCACCTTGCGCAGCCGATTGTCAAACCTAAAAAAGTGGAGCCGGTGCCAACAATCATTTCATCCAAAGAATCTTGCCGGGCGAGCCGTTTCGATTTGTCGTCTTTTCCGATTTGACCGGGGAGCAGCACCGGGGCAGCGACCAGAAATCCGGTTGCCACATCTTCGCCAACCACGTCCCCTGCCAATTGTTCAATAATAAATTGACTGTAAGGCTTGTCACTGTTGAAAGC
>JAJRTM010000478.1 GCA_024278285.1 Planctomycetota bacterium | reverse complement strand
CTTGAGAGACCCAGACACAATCGATCTACCGCCGGGTGTTCTGTTTGTCCTGCCTCCGCTGCGCTTCGGCAGGACAAACAGAACACCTACCAATTAAACATTTAACATCTTACAATTAACATACAAGGCACAGAGAACACCGAGGCAAAACAAAAAGAAGGCTCTCATTTTAGAAAAAAGAGTTTCACGCAAAGACGCGGCGACGCAAAGAAAAAAAGAAAAGTTTTTAAGCAGTTTGAATTCCAGTTTATTGCAGACGATGCAGGAAATTCTTTGCGTCGCCGCGTCTTTGCGAGAGTTTTTTCTCCGTGATCTCTGCGTCTCTGTGGTTAATTTTATTTTCTTGTTTGGTTCCGGCTATGCTGGGTTAGGTTACAACGCACCTTACTTCCTTGGGAAATTTCTTCGCACGGTTCACAGAGTGGTGGCACTCAGCATTCACAACGTCAGGCACAGCCTGGCACTACATTTTTTCGATGGAGCGACATGATGAACTCTGCTGATGATTGGAGAAACTTGTTTGAGAGTTGGCCCGAGTCGATTCCTCGGCAGGGATTGGTCGTAACGATGCAGGGGGAAACGATTCCGTTTGTCAGCTACATGGTCTCGGGGGGAATTCTTCTGCTCGAAAGAGATAAACCAGACAGCCACGATGCTCGTAAAGTGATGCTGGTTTATGATGCGATTGCTTCGGTTAAAATTACTTCTCCGATGGAAATGGCAAGATTCCAGGTGATGGGCTTTCAGGCTCCGATGTAATCTTCTTGCGATGTGACCACTAAGCAATTCTGTAAAACTTCGAGCATCTCGTCCAGCTCAATTCCTGTCATTAAAGGTAAAGTGACATGGTAGCCGCTGGCAGGCTTCATATAATTGGGTACCCGCTCAGGACCAGGGTAAGAGTTGTTCAGATCGATACCAATGCGTCTGACGATGCCGACTTCAAAAATACCGATTCGCTCTACCTGACTCCACTGATATTGTGTCTCTCGAAATCGCGAAATCACCTTCAAACCTGTTTCATCAATTTCAATGAAACAGGCACCGGGCAAAACGGTCATCAGTGAAGCGAAGATTGCCAAGCCAAATAAACCAACCAGCAACCACGCTTGCGGCACACCAGAACGAACCATCTCAATTCCGGCTGAGAAGAGAATCACAGAAATAACAAGTATCACAACAGGTTGAATCTTTTCCGGCGTCAACCGTAGTGGCATGATTGTTGAAGAAGCGTTGTCGTTCATTTTATTCTTCAAGTTGAGGAGATTAACATTGGGCGATACGAAGTAGTTGCTTTACAACTTCACCCGATAGACTACAACATAATAGGGGAAACCTCTATTTATTCAAATTCAGTCTGATACAAATCGGATGGAATGGAATGAAGAAATTCTTTTCCAGAATCTGTTGGATGAACCCTCCTCCAATAATACACGCCCTGAAATACGATACGGGAAAAGATTGTGGATTCGCCATTACTCTATCTGACGGGATTGTTTGCTCTGGGAATTTCCGCGCAGTGGCTGGCGTGGAAGTTGCGTCTACCTGCCATTTTGTTACTGCTCGCCTTTGGGTTTTCTGCAAATTTGTTTTGCGATCCAAGAGAAATCATCAGCGACGACCTTCTTTTCCCGATTGTCTCGCTTTGTGTGGCTGTTATCCTGTTTGATGGCGGTTTAAGTTTACGATTCAGCGAACTTAAATTGACATCCCGTTCGGTAATTCGGCTGGTGACCATCGGCTGTTTAATTTCTTGGGTTCTGGGAACCCTGGCTGCACGATTAATTTTTACCAATTGGTCTTTAGCTGCTTTGGCAGGGGCAATTTTCACGGTGACAGGCCCAACGGTCATCGGGCCACTTCTACGGCAAATCCGTCCAAATTCAAAAGTTAGTTCGGTCGCGAAATGGGAAGGTATTGTTATCGATCCCATTGGCGCCCTGCTGGCGGTGCTTGTTGCGACCGCGGTGGCAGCCGGTAGCGTGTCGCAGGCAGCGGTTGATGTTGTTGTCAAAATTGGCAGCACGGTCGCGATTAGTTCTGTTTTCGGATACTTGATTGCTTACGCGCTGATTCAATTATTTCGCAAACATTTGATTCCCGATTACCTCCAAAATTCGGTGCTGCTGGCCAGTGTTCTGGTCGCTTACACGGTCTCAGATATTTTGCAGCCGGAATCTGGTTTGGCGACGGTCACCATTTTGGGAGTGATTATGGCGAACCAGAAATCGGTTTCGATCTCGCATCTGATCGAATTCAAGGAAAATCTGGGAGTCCTATTAATTTCAGTTCTGTTTATTTTGCTCGCTTCCCGGTATCGATTTATCGAACTACTTCACTTGGGATGGCCTGCTTTTTTGTTTCTGCTGATCCTCATTTTTATTATTCGCCCGATCTCGGTCATGCTTTCTACGCAAGGGACATCTCTCAAAAGGAATGAACGAATATTTTTATCGTTTCTTGCTCCACGCGGGATTGTTGCAGCAGCGGTTGCGTCTGTATTTGCCTTAGAATTCAGCCACCTGGCCGAAGCCGCGAATGCCTCTCCGCAGTTCCTGGCAGAAATTGAAAAACTGGTTCCGCTCACCTTTCTGGTCATTGTTGGAACAGTCGCCTTTTATGGCTTGAGTGCAGGACCGCTTGCCCGCAAACTGGGGATTTCAGAAGTCAACCCGCAGGGAATTCTGTTTGCGGGGGCAGATCATATTGTCAGGGAAATTGCTTTGGTGGTGCAAAAGGAAGGTTTTCAGGTGCTGCTTGTTGATACGAACCATCAACACGTAGCGACAGCCAGAATGGCCGGGTTACCTACTCACAATGCGAGCATTCTTTCTGAATATGTCCGTGAAGAACTTGACTTGGGCGGACTGGGGCGTTTTATTGCGTTAACACCAAACGATCAAGTGAATTCATTGGCAGCGATTGAATTTCACGAAGTATTTGAGCGAGCTGAACTGTACCAACTCAAGCCAGACACACCCAACAAACAACGCGTCGCTCAGTCTCTCGATTCAAAACGAGCCCGGTATATCTTTTCCGGCGGAACAACTTATTTCACATTAAACGAACTGCACGATCAGCGATTTATCGTCAAATCGACAAAGCTGACCGATGAATTTGATTATCAGATGTTCCGCGAAAAATATACTCCTCAAGCCGTGCTGTTGTTTTCGATTAACGAGGCGCGGGAGTTGACTGTCTTCACCGATGAAGTAGGGCCCAATCCACAATCTGGCGAAACATTACTTGCGTTCGTTCCAGAACAGTAAGGCCAAAATGACAGTAGGATGGCGTGCTTGCACCCATCTTCGCGTGCTGAGTTGCGTTCAATGAAAATTGAGAGTGGATCTGTTATTATTCTGCCATTGATTCACCGGCATGAGGCTGATACGGCGTTAGATTTTAAAAAGTGGAAACCGTATTTGATGGGTGCAAGCACGCTGTTGTTTATACATAAGTTTTTTCAGGCAAAGCTGAGTCATCAGTCCCGGAGGGACAGAGGCAAATAGCCCCGGATTTTAATCCGGGGTCGTCGCCCCAGTTAATCTGTAGTCCCGAAGGGACGATGGTCATGATTATTTCGAGCCCCCATTGCTTGCATCAAAGCAATAAATTCCGTCGTCCCTACAGGACTTCATCCTCTTGCAACCAATACCCCAGGTTAAAACCTGGGGCTATTTGCCAATGTCCCTCCGGGACAAAACTTATGTATAAACAACAGGTGCAAGCACGCCATCCTACAGTTTGAGATGAAGAACCAAAAGAGTATTTTAGATATGCCTGTTATCACACAAGAAGAACTATGGAAAATTCTGGAAGAGCAGTTTCGTGGCGATACCCTTCGCTCTGTTTCTCTTACCGGAATTCGATCTGGAAAAGAAGAGTTGCCTCAGAAGTATTTACTGCGACCAATCACCATAAAAAAAGAAGATCAACTGCAGTGGACCGCGT
>JAJRTM010000477.1 GCA_024278285.1 Planctomycetota bacterium | reverse complement strand
CCCACGAAAAAAGAAGAAAAAACAAATCAGCTCCCCACAAATTCTTGAAGCAACAAAACAACAAATCGAGACAGCCAAAGAACTTAAGAAAACCCAAGCCAATTTTCACTTCACGGCGTAGAGTGGCACCCGGCGAATCGGGCCGTCAGTTTCTGGAACGAATGCTGAGCATTATCGCGACCAGCGAGCAACAAAATATCGATACTTACCACTACCTGCAATCGACTCTCACCGCCCAACTCACAGGCAAACCAACCCCAAAACTGCTATAATGGGCCGTGAACGGTTACCCCTGAGGGTACTAACTTCATTTGTATATGATTCAAACAGAAAGAGTCCTTATCTATCATTTTCATCCACTAATTACAAATATGAAATTTACGCAGATACGGGTACTGGAAAAGCATACTCAAACATTATTCTATTTGATTGGGCAGTGTTTCTAACTACCGATATTCCTCTTCTTATCCACGATTCATTTCTGTTCAAGAATGTGGAAAATGAAGCTGTTGCAAAAATGATGTCAAAGTATCAAGAATTTCAGAAGCAAACTTTTATTGCAATTGATGAAATCCAAAAATATGGAAAGGAAGCAGTGGCTGTGATTGACGAGCATACTGTTCTTCAGCTATCTGACAAAGATGTTCTGTATATTAAAGATTGGCGTAATAAAGAAAAATCTTGATCAGTCTTTATTGATTCAGAATCGATTTTATTTAGTCAGGGGAATTCAAGATGGACACTTCAGGAAATAGGATTGAGGCATATTGCCTCAACAGCTTTTTTAATTGGCTCTGGAAGGGTGTCCCAAGCATCGATAATCTTACTGAGCGTCGGGTCAAGTTCTGCTATGAGGCGACAATTGTTGTACTCAACACACTCCCCAGTTACTCCCAGCGATTCGTCATTTTTCGTAAGTCGTGTGCCTTTCAGACTGTTACAACAAAGGGCGTGGGGGTTCGAGTCCCCCCTCTCGTATTTCTGACATGTTTTGTCAGACGATGAACTTTGATGATAACCCCTGTCACCCACAGGGGTTTCGTCGTTAGGGGAATCAGCCTTTTTAGTATTATTTGAGACTAAACGAGTTCTCGAATGGTGGTTCCTGCGTCGAGAAGATATTGCGGACGACCTTGCGGGTCTTCAATTGTGACGCCAAACGGATCGATTTGCAGGCAGTGATAGACTGTCGCCATCACATCTTTATAGGTAACAGGGCGGTCAATCACTTCTGCACCGAGACGATCTGTCTGCCCGATGACCTGTCCGGCTTTCAAGCCGCAGCCCGCGAGGATGGCTGGTCCGACTTTGGGCCAATGGTCACGCCCGCCTTTTGCATTCACACGTGGCGTTCTGCCAAATTCACCCCAGGCAACAATCACCACATCATCAAGCATGCCGCGTTGCTTGAGGTCGCTGACGAGTGTTGTCATTCCATGATCGACAATCGGCAAAATATTTTGCACTCGTTTGAAGTGATTGGTATGTGTATCGAATTCGCTAATCGAAAGGCTGACCACACGCACGCCAGCTTCAATCAATCGGCGAGCCATCAAAAATTTCATGGTTGCCTGCGACGATTCACTGGTGACGAATTTTGTTCCCTGCTTCACTTCAGGCAGATGATATTGTTTGAGAACTTCTGGCGATTCCTGATTGAAGTCGAGCGCATCGGCCAGCTTTCCTGATGTCAGAATACTGACGGCTTGCTGATTAAAACGATCCATCGCCTCCATCATGCCGTGCTGATCGATTTCCCGTCGAACATGATCCAATCCGTTTAACAATGCCAAACGTTGATCGATTCGCGATTCCGAAAGTTGTTCATTCAAATTCAAAGAGACAACATGATCCGGCCCTAACCGTTTCAGTTCGCCTTTCATTCCGTTTTCAAGATTACGCTTAAACATCGAAGAAATATCAGGTCGAAACGGTTGATAAGCCGGTCCCAGAAAACCGGAACGCGCACTATTTCGCACCAGCGGGCGTCCTTGCATCATGTCGACAAAAGCGGGCGTTTGATCTTGTGGCGAGCCTTTCAGTTTACTCACCGTGCATCCCAAAGCAGGGCGACCGCCGAGTGATTTCAAATCATTGAAGTTGAACCCCGATTGACACTGAAACGCATCATGCCTGCCGGCTGAACCAACCAGCGAACGAATAAAAGCAAACTCCTCCGCATTGGCTGCCATCTTCGGAAGTAGTTCGCCAATTTGTATCCCTGGAATCGATGTTGCAATCCCGGAAAACGGACCACGAATTTCTGCAGGAGCTTCCGGCTTCGGATCAATCGTTTCGTGCTGGGGCGGTCCACCATCAAGATGCACAAAAACAACGGATTTATGGGAGTTCGCCCGGTTTGATAATTCTTCTGCTCGTAATAAATTCGCCAAATTCAAAGAGCAAAAACCGAGCGATCCAAGAGAAAGAACTTGCCGACGGTTCGGTGAATTTGATGCCCGGTTAAGTGAATTCATGATCTGAAACATCTTATCCCCCTGGAGCTTGTCGTGAACACCTCGCCCACGGCAAATTGCTCACTTTGCATCAACAACGGTCGATAAGTATACCAGTTTGAAGATGCAATGCCAAGCTTTGCCGAGATTGTGAAGTCTCTTACATTGTAGAGCACAGCAATCAATTCTTCATGTTTATGATCATAATATGGATCATTATTTCGTACCTTCCAGTCGATAATTGATGTTGTGGAATTTGTAGATTATCGTTAATACCATGCTTGATCGAGCATGGTTTATTCTGCTCAAAGTTAATAGGGAATTTACAGAAGATTTCAGATGAACATGATCTTCAAATTTGCCATAATCAGTGGGGTTTTATTGCTCTGTTGTGGGTGTGTCGCCATGCGTGATGGAACTGGCAGTGCACCCATTGAACAAGCACAGAAATATGAAGTTCGTCATGGGCGTCCCAGTCGACTGGTGGATGGAACTGGTTGGATAGTAGGGATACCGACGAAACTCGCGTTATGGGATCGTCGAGCAGATAACCATAATATTTCCCCTGAAACCGAATCGCAAGTTGTCCAATACCTTCAAGATG
>JAJRTM010000476.1 GCA_024278285.1 Planctomycetota bacterium | reverse complement strand
GTAAAGAGATTAATGCCGAGCTATTGCTACGCAATGCGGGAGATTGCCGATACATCGCAATAAAAGGGCGTGTCCAAAGACGATCTCGAAAACGCCATAACGTCCCCAGCAGCCCGCGGTCCTGCAAGATGATTTCTGTCGGAAGAACCGCATCTTCGTGAGGTTGCACCATGTTCAACGAAGAGCCAAATATTTCCCCTGCTTCATGAGCTTGTTCAGCCGAGAAAGAAACAGTTCCCCGATAGTCAAAAAGATCGACAACAAGCATTGCAATTAAAAGCATCATCGCCAGCAGCAAAGCTGCAATAACAGAAAGTGCGGGCACGTGCCAGGCTTCTGTCTTCCACCATGTATGCCTTGGAAAGAGGCGTGTCCAGGTTTTTTTTGTATCGCTTGAGATGTCACTCACGGGTGCTCCTCGCCAGGTGCAGTCATTTTAATAAGGTTACTTGGACAAATTCAGCCTCTTTAATGCTTCTCGCTTCAGTATATCATAATGATACACCAGAAGAACAAGGCAATACCAGAACAACTTTTCAAACGCAGAACATCTCGTACAAATCCGTCGATCTTTCCCCAATTGGCACCAATTCCCGAATCGGTAAAATTCTTATTAACCGAATTGCAGGCATCTTGTTGAATTCAGCAGTCCAAATTTCTTTCCGTTTCTTGCAACTTCTAACAAGATTCCATTTTGGCATCGGCGATCAGAATAAACCAGTCGTGCTGGGGTACTTCAGTTTTCTTGATTAGACTTGGCACGGTTGATATAGTTTTAATCAATGGCTGTCATGATTTTTGGATGGCCCAGACGCATCGCGTCTGGGTGACGCAGTCACAAGAGGCCGAGAATGTGATCTACCAATATCAAACAACTTACCACACTTTACAGTCAAAATAATTATTTCGAGAGTCTTGCTATCGATCAAACCACATTCTCGGCTTCCTGTTGCGGTGCAACTCAGACGCTCCGCGTCTGAGCTATCCCTGTAACGAATGCGACAGTAATTGTTTGAGTGATCCTTGGTGGTAGATATGACTTTAGTTCCGGCTACGCCGGGTTAGGAAAAACCGTGAAAAAACATGTTCATTGCGTTGTTCGATCCATCCTGTTTCTTGCTGTTATCGGTAGCCTTGTTGTGTCTGCAAATTCGATAACGCAGGCAGAAGAATCTATTCAGCTTACATTGCCCAAAGAAATTTACGCTGTGGAGGGAATTGAAACGGGGATCTTCTTTTCGAACATTGTACGAGTCGAAAATCTTGCGGAATTTCAAATTGATGTGAAGAACGATCTGGGAAGCGTTCAGGAAGATCGCTGGTTGTTCACACCAACAAAAAAAGATGTCGGCGAGCATCCGTTGATGATATGCGTCAAAGATTTCAGCGGAAAAATGCTGGGATGTGAAACAACAAAATTAATCGTGACCGCGGCAAATGCAGGAGAGGGGAAAAATATTCGCCTGTTGATTGTCGGCGACAGTTTGACGAATGCGACCATGTATCCGAATGAAATTGCCAGACTACTTTCCTTGCCGGGGAATCCGACATGGGAAATGTTGGGGACACACAAAACAAGAAACGCAGCCAAAGGAGTCATCCACGAAGGATATGGCGGTTGGACCTGGAGACGATTCAATACTTATTACGTGGAAGACGAACCGGGCAAACGCAGAGAAGGAACCAGCCCGTTTGTTTATCCCACCAAAGAAGGCCAGCCGGAACTGAATCTCCCCAAATACTTCGACGAACATTGTGGCGGTCACCGTCCCGATTTCATCACCGTGTTACTCGGAATTAACGATTGCTTCCATGCAGCGTATGATGATCAAGCTGCGATTGATGCCAGAATTAACGGGATGTTCAAAGAGGCCGATATTCTTATTGCGGCGTTTCGCAAAGCGGCCCCGAATGCAGAAATCGGCATCTGTTTAACAACGCCTGCCAATTCACGCAGCGCCGCTTTTGATAACAACTACAAAGGGAAATATACGCGAGATGGCTGGAAGAAAATCCAACATCAACTCGTGCAACAACAGCTCAAACATTTTGCAGCCGGCAGCGATAACAAACTGAGTATCATCCCGACAGAATTATATCTGGATACCACAAACGGCTTCCCACCTGGTAATGGCGTCCACCCGAACAAGCAGGGCTATGAGCAAATCGCGTCTACCATTTACGCCTGGATGAAATGGAAACTGGCATCGGCAAAGAAAATAAGGAAACAGGAGTAGTTTTCACTGGGCTTACACAAACTACAGAAAGTGTTCTGCATGAATGATAAATCGCTAAAAAAACGCCCTGGATTTATCGCTTTTTTGGATGAATCTGGGGATCATTCCTTGGAGAACATCGACTCCACTTTTCCTGTCTTTGTTCTTTCTTTGGTGCTGGTGAAACGTGAAAGATACATCAATGCAATTATTCCAGAACTCAATCAATTGAAATTAAAATACTGGGATCACGAAGGTATCAATTTTCACAGCCGAGACATCCGTAAGAAACAAGGGGCTTTTTCTGAACTGGTCGGCCGCGGTACATTTAGTCCATTTTTAGAAGACCTGTCAAACCTCATGACTACGATGGAATATGAGCTGTTTAGCATTATTATTCACAAAGAAAAATTAACAAAGAAATATAAACAGGCAGATAATCCCTATGAATTGTCGTTAAAGTTCCTGATGGAGCGGGTCGTTTATTGTGTAAACAAACGGAACGTGACAGCATTACCAATCATTGCGGAGGCGAGAGGTAAAAACGAAGACAACCAACTAAAGGCCGTATTCTTTGATCTGATAAGCCGAGGAACAGAGGATATCCCAAAGGAAAAAGTTCAACAGTGCCAGTTTACAATTCAGTTCGAGAAAAAGATAACAAATATTGGTGGAATTCAATTGGCAGATTTGTGCGCCTACCCATGCGGAAGATATGCGATAGATCCGGAGAAGAATAATCCTGCTTTTGATATTGTGCAGCAACACATTTACAACAAGGAACAGAACACCTCTTTTTCAGCTTGGGGGATGAAGATCTTTCCATAAAAAAAACGGATAACTCCGTTTCCAGAATCATCCGCCGACCGGGATATCCCCAATCCATCTTCATTATCGACTATCAAGTCTCATTATTCAAGCCTGATTTTCACGATTTGGATAAAATTATACTCTCATGTATCGCGTTTTTTATACTGTTCGCTGGCGGTTTTGAGGGTTTTTCTCTCTTTGTTGGTGAGGCTTGCTTCCCCTTTTTCGTTGATCTTTTGCAGAATACGATCAACTTTGGCTTCCAGTTCTTCAGAAGATTCTTCGCTGTAGAGCTTCAATTTGGGGCCGCGTTTGGGAAGTTTGAAACTGCACTTTCGAAATAACGAATCGGTCAGGCGAGAGATTCTCCAGCGGAATTTGTAATACAGATAACCGAACAGCGTTCCACCGAGATGACCAGCATAAGAAATTCCGTCGGAATTATTTCGGCCTCCAAATTGATTAAGCAGGGGGAAAAGATTGTAGATGAGAATAAAGCCCATCAGCCAGCGTGTTTCAATCGGAATGATTCCCCAGATCCGGATGATTTCTCGGGGAAAATGAAGTGTGTAAATCATCGATACCGCAAGAACTGCACCTGATGCACCAATCGTAAAACTGCGGTCTCCAAAAAAGAGATCAAGCAGGAAAATAAACAGACCTGCAAAAATCGCGGCAGCACAATAAAATAAGCCAAACTCCTTTGCGCCGTACATCGATTCAATTCGTCTGCCGAAGAAATACAGAATCAGCATGTTGAACAAGATATGAAAAATATCTTTGATACTGTGGGCAAAAGCATACGTCAGAAACCGCCAGATTTGTCCCTTCATGATGGCGGCGTCGTAGAGACCAAGCCAATCTGTCATTGCAGGATGAAATAAAAGCTGAAGCACAAACACG
>JAJRTM010000475.1 GCA_024278285.1 Planctomycetota bacterium | reverse complement strand
CGCGCGTTTGCTGACAAACTGATTGGGAGACAGTTCGACACGCGCTTCGAGCGGCGTGTTGATCGCCTCTTTTATCCATTGCCGCCAGGGGGTGACTAGTGGGATTCTTTTCAGCCAGTTTGTCCAGTCGGGCATCGTTTTGCGGAGTAAATCTGTGTAGTTACCACTGTTGTACTGCATGATTTTGGGGCGGTACGGAACGCCGCCGGTCCAAATCGTGGGGCGTTCTGGGGGAAAATACGGCCGTTTTCTCGCCATCAATAGAGCAAATCCAGTGAATACCAGCAACAGGACAAACGCGGGCGTTGTCGGCGGCAGATACTCTGTAGCAGGAGGGGCTGTTTTCAACCCGATTACGGCGACGATGGTTTGCAGCCAACGGATGACGTAAGCGGGAAAAAGACCGAGCAGGAGGGTGAGTACGGCTAATATACCCATCGGAACGAGCATGGTATATGGCAGGTCGTGTTGTTTTTCTTGTTGCAGAATCGCGTCGTCTCGCGGCATCCCCAAAATTGTTTCGCCCATGATCTTTACAAAGGCGAGGGCGGTCATGGCAACGGCCGTTCCCAGAAAAATAACGCTGCCAATGACAAGCAAAAGCAAAGCGTTAGAAACGATTTTCATCCCGTCAAATAAGACTTGAAATGTCAGCCACTCGCTGACAAACCCGTTGAACGGCGGGAAACCTGCAATGGCAACGCCGCCAATCAGGAATAAAACGGCCGTTTTAGGAAAACGATGGATCAATCCACCCAACCGCTCCAAACTCGCGGTTCCTGTCAGATAATCAATGCCGCCGGTTCCCAAATAGAGCAGGCTCTTGAACACGGCATGATTGAGCAGGTGATACAATCCCGCAATCATCGCCAGCGCCGCCAATTCATCAGCCCCTTTGCCAAGCAGCAAGAGTGATAAGCCGATCCCTGCCAACATAATGCCGATGTTTTCAATACTGTGGTCAGCTAGACTCTCTTTCAAATCCCGCCCTTGCAGCGCATTCCAGACACCAACGATGGCTGTGAGTACGGCCGTTGCCAACACAATTGCCCCCCATTGAACCTTCATCTCCGGCGAAGCGGGCAAAAACTGGAACCAGTAACGAATCATGCCATACAGCGCAATTTTAATCATAATACCCAATGACATGGCGTGGGTATTGGTGGGAGAGGATGGATGGGCGATGGGAACCCATATATGAAAAGGAAACAGCCCCGCTTTAATGCCAAATCCAATGAACGAGAGCCAAAAAATGGTATGCGCCAACAGCGGCGACGGCGCGACTGCTGACGCCTGATTACGCAGGCCGGAAAACTCAAAACTATTATCGTTGCCAAGGGATAATGCCAATATCGCTATCATAATGAGTAAACCGCCGATATGATTGACGATTAAATAGATTTTGATGGCGTGATGGTGTTTTTTGGCATCGGGTTGCTGGCGCTGTTTGTGCAGAATTAGAAAACCAAAGGTGAGCGATGTCGTCTCCAGAAAAACAATGTGATAAAAGGCATTGTCGGCCATGATAAATAATGCGCCAAACAGAACAAAAAGATTGTAAACGGCCGCCACGCTTACACTATCTGACTTATCTTCCAGGTAAGCGACAGAATACAAGCACACGCCAACGGAAAGTGTCCCGATCAGGAGCAGGAAAAAGGCGGCTAGATTGTCTATGTACAGGGTAGATGATAACGGCGGAAACCATTCGCTTGAGGAGGGTGGGGTAAAGAGGGTGGTGGGGGCGACAGGATCGTTCATAAATACGTTAATAGCGATGACGGAAACGGCCGTTGATCCCAACGCCGCCAACCCTAACGAAAAGCGCGTAATCCGCATACGCGGCCAATTGTGCCAACGCAACAGAACAGGCAGCAGGAAACCTGACAGAAAAAGCGCAATACTGCTAATAATGATTACTTGTATACTCATCCGCTTTTTTTACTTCTCCAAACGGTAACTACGCCTGTTTATCTTTACGCTTTTTCAGTAAATCCCACATGAGTGATAAACTTAACCTGTCCAAATGCTGTTCGCGCTTTAACCAACGGCGCAACAAGGGAATGGCAAACTGATAAGAGCCACCCTTGTCTTCTATGATCAAAATTGTCTTCAGAAGATTTTCGCGTGCTTTAGCAACTTGCTCTTTCATTTGTGTAAGCGATTCATCGGACTGTTTATCAACCGGCCGTTTTGCCTTTTTTGCCATACGACGCAGTTTTTTGTTTGATGGAATGTCGCCGCCCTGCGCCAGCCAGCAAAGCAACAACTTTCCATGCTCCGGAACTGGTTCCCACAAGTATTGACATTGATCAAACAGATCGCTTCCCGGCCGAAGCAGATCGTCCAAAGCCTTTTCGGCCGTGTGGCGCGAAATATGGGTAAGCCTTTTTTGATTCATATAATTTACAATATGGCTGCACGTTGCTTGTAGAAAATAAGGCTGCCGTCCAGTTTGCTCTAACACATAATCTACAGCTTCCGGCAAGAAATAAATATCAGCGGTGCGTGCCTGCTCCAACACTTGCCGGCGTGCCTCTTCTGGGATTAGAGGGCGCGGAGAAACCTTGCGCAAGATATTGAAGAATGGCGACTCATACAAATTTTTCTGGTCGTCATAAAGTCCGCGCCAGCTTGCAATAATCCATGTGATGCGCGTTAATTCCGGATCGAGGATGATGGAACGAAAATGACCGAAAAGGCTCATATCTCCTTGCCCTAGAATTAAGTCAAACTCATCCAACAAAACGACAATTTGTTGGGTTGACGGTAGAGCCGCCAAAATTGACTGAAGAGCTGTTTTAGCGGCACTGACTTCGCCATAGTTAGCTATATTGTCACGCATATTGGCAAGAAGTGTCTCTGTTTGGTTTAACTTCCACTGCAAAGAGTCGCACAAGCACCTGATTAACGCCTGAAAGAAAAAAGCAGATTTAATCAATTTGTCAGGTGATTCTGGAACCTCTTGCAGAGAGTAGCTCAGTGGATGCCATTGATCCAATGCATCGTCCCATTCTTCTGGAATATGAAAGTAGCGTCGTACCTCAGGCTGTTTAATGATTTGCTCAATCATGTATAGCAGTGATGTTTTACCAGAACGGCGCATTCCCCAGAGATGGTAATTTTGCCGCTCATCCTGTGTGCTTCGCCGTAGTTCGCTAATAAACGTTTGCAATTCTGTGCGCAGCCCATAAAATCGGTGCGGATGTCGGATAACATCGCCATAAGCATATGGGTTTCTCTTTTGTGTGAATGCCTCGTCTAACCCGACAACCTGTACCCACCTTTCTTCCCGTAAATTTTTATCGTCATATTTGTAATGGAAAAAGATAGGGATAGCGCCGGTCTTGTTGAAGGAAACATTGTCAAATTCCACAAAACCGCCATCATTTGTTACCTTGCGAGAAATTTTGTCCAGATTGCGATAAGAGGCTGAATTGATCAGTGTGATTTCCAAGCCAACAAGCAGGTTGCCATCTTGGTGGGTAGGAATTAGGCGGATGATTGTGGGAGCATACCGGGTGATTTGATCGGGGGTTATCTGCCATGTTATCGGTGGCCGCTTCCTTAGATTGACTATCAATTTAGCGTAATCGTCCAGCATAGTGCTGTAGACGCTGTTCAGCCAAGCCTGTTCATGCGGCATCATAAATAAAGGCGGTTTGTTTGTTGGCGCGGTCGTGTCGGAAGAAAGTCCCCCTATTTCATGATTTAGTAAGGCGTCAAAATCTATGCCTGATTGTTTACCTGCGACTTGACCAATTTGTATAAGTCGTTTAATTTTTTTGGTTCTATTTTCATTGTTTACGCGGATATTGTGTGCTTGTTCTGCCAGATCAAGGAATTTGCCTAAAGCGGTTAAGAATAACGGTGATGGTTGAAGGCGATTTATGTGCGGATTAAATTCATCGCGCTGTCGTACAACTTTGTCGCCAAGAATCCATGTAAATCCGCCCGCAATCAAATTGTCCCGCACGGCTATAGGGTGTGTTCCCGGCGTCAGCAAATCGCGCATCGCTTGGGCCATAACAAATAGGCGCACGATTTCGGGAAACGCTTGAACAGTGGATTGTAATTTGGTTTCTATGATCGGGATCAACCTTTTTATGATTTCAGCAGCTTGTTCTCTGGCATCCTGGCACGTACCGTTCTCGCTTTCGGTATCAAATCGCCACCATAAGCCAAGCGATTCATAATAAGGGGATAAATTTGATTCCTGCACCGCTAATTTATCCAGAATAGCAAATAAATTCTCATAACTCGTTGTTTGATATGTTTCATAGTTGCCATGAGGCCATTGCCATCTATTGGCTAACGAGAAAGCGTCGCAGGCAAAAGCGGCTTCATTCGCAATTTCTGCCAAAGAGAGACGCGAGTCGCCGCTGCAATTTTTCAAGCGGCGGGAGGTGAGAAATGTATTTTTCGCCAATGTCTGTTTTTGACCAAGTTTCAGTAAAACGGTATTTAAAGGCATCCACGCTTGTTCTTCTGACATGCGTAGCAGTGAACGCACACTCGGTAGGGAGAAGATATGTGTCGGGACGTCAAAATTTACATTGTTGATTGTGGACAAAGATGAAAATTGGTCTGAGTTTTGCTTGCTGGCCGGTAATGTTAAGTAGTAGTAGTGTACAGGCCCGCTACGGATGGCTTTTTCCGGATCGGCAGGGAATGCAACGCCTATCAGCCCGTCTAGTTCCTGGTCAGATAACCAGTATTCGGCTGTCAGTGTGCGGGCCAGATTAGTATATTGGGGCGTTGAGGTGCAGTAAGCGGCAAACGGCCGTATTGTTTTGTTAATAACGGCCGTGTCAGCATTACGACGCATGACCTTTCGTAAATCGAGGAATCCCGCTTGCGTCGTGTCTATACCATCATGAAAAGTGCTTAATTCATCATAAGCGGCGCACAGTTGTCGGCCTGTATCGATAGGGATTGTTTCCAGAGCGGCATTGGCAACATCTTCGACATAAACCAGGCGGTACTCAAAGGAAAAAAGATAATCGTCAAAATTTTTGGCTGGAATAATGGCTAACAAGTCTGGATCAGGGTGGCGTTTTAGTAAGGCGGGTAACGATAAACTAAACAGCCGGGAAATTTGCTTAAGCCATGCGGTCGCGCCCTGAAACGGCAATTCATCTTCAATATCTAGATCGCCAAACAATGTATAGGCCAGATTTAACTTTGTTGATTGCACGATCTCTTGCCGCCCTAATTCGGCCAGCAAATGCTCTAGCGGATAAAATTTAGACCCTCTGGGGTAGAAAATGCGAGGCCATTTCAAGGCAATAACATCGGCAAATGAAATAATGAGCGTGTCGGCAATATCTAGCTGTTGCGGCGAAAAATCGGCTAGTGTTGCAATCTGGATAGTGTTAACCGGTATTTTTGGCGGTTGATCTGTGTTGAAGATGAGGTGCAGGGTTTCGCTGTTGTTGAAACTGAAAACGGCCGTTAAATCAGCCATTTGATCGCGGTATGGATGCAACACTCTGCTTATGCGTTTAATTTCATCAAAATTTACATTCATCTAACCGCGCCTTCTGAATATACAGGCTAAAAATACAAGCAGGGGGAGTGGGTTACTCTGTATAACAAGCATGATGCAGAATGAACCCTTGCCCGGTAATTGTCTCAATATACATCGTATTTGGATCTATTGCCGCCAAAGCCTTACGTAACCGGCTAATAGAAGCGGCTATAGCTTGATCGCTAACGTCGCCACTTTTATCCTCCCAGACATGCTCAACCAGATCATCATAAGTTACCAGTTGTCCGGCACGTTGCCCCATGTGATAAAGAAGTTGGCGTTGTTGTTTTGTTGGCCCAAACAAGACACCGTTTAGATGAATAAGCCCCTTGCCCTTGTTTATATCTAATGAAGATTGCCTGGATGATTGCAACTCATACTGTTCCACAAGAAATGCTTTCCAAAAACCAATTTGCCAATGATAGACCGGTTTCCCCTTTTTGTACTCCTTGTGCAGGTATCCCCGTTTATATAATGAATCCGCCCCCTGCTTGTGGGTAGAAGAGTTGGGAGACCCGTTCCCTTCTATGGAAGCTAGCCATTCTGCAAACTGTTTTTCATTTTCTGAAAAATGTATTTCGTAAATGTTTTCTAGCGTATCAAAGAGATCGTTGTGTAAATCCGCATACGCATAATCGTTCTGGTCGGGCCTGATAATGCTGGAGATCGCCTCTTCTACAATTTGCGGGTCTATCGCATACTTGCCAGCTTGAACATGGGGATGTTTTTCAACAAGACGCATCATAAACTTGGTCAGGTAATAGCTGCCGCCTGTATATTGGTAAATGTGTTGAAGCGATGCTTCATTAAAAGACAAGGGTAAAGAAATAGCTAATCTTTCAATAAATGCACCCATTTCCTCTTGTGACAGATTGTATATCGGGTGCTTCTTGATGCTGCTGAAAAGATCGCTTTTAGATTCTTTCTGCTTTAACTTTAAGGCGCTACTTTCCGATGCGGTTAAAAGAACACGAAATGATTGCAACGCTGGATCGGTCGCCAATCTGGCGATTAGTCCCAACATCTTTTCTGCTTCGCCAGACACGCAATCCTTGAACATGCTGTCAACTTCGTCAATGAACAAAATAGCTTTCGTATCCGAGTGGGGAGGAATCAGGTTGTGGCACACGTCTACGATTTGACCCACATCGTATAAAAATCCCCCTTTATTATCCAATTGCAAGCCCACCTTTTTGAACGGCACATTCTTGTGTCTACAGATACCGGTTATGATTGCTTTTGCCAGAATATTCGCTGTGCGCGGGAGATTTTGCGTTCCTATGTACAAATCCCAAACAGGATTTGGCACATACGTGGTTGTATAGTCGCGCACACCGTTCAGAAATGAAGATTTGCCGCTTATACGTTCGCCCAGTAAAAGAACGCTTTGCCCTTCTTCAGAGAGAAGCGCGTTGACAGTGTCTTTTACTAAATGGCGGGGATCGTATAAATTTTTGTATCCAGAAACGGCCATCGGCCAAGTCATGGACAATAGATATTGTTTGTTTTTTGCTTTTTTAGGCATTGCTGGCGTTTGTATGGGTGAATTTAAAGGCAACAGGATTCCTATTTGCCCTTTATGTTTTTTGATGTTCAGCAGTTCCAGCAGGCGATCAAAGCGGGAAACGGCCGTTAAAAAAGCAATGCGTTGGCGCGGCAAATCATCCTGCAATTTACGGGCAAAATTTAACCCGGCTTCCACCGATGCGGCCAAGAACGTTACTTGGTAGCTGTCTAACATCCCATCCTTATTCGCCCGTTGTACCAACGCTTTCCGAATAGGCTTAATAATCCCCGGACTTATAACCCCAGTGTAATCGGGTTGAATATCCAGGCTGCGACTGAGGTGCTTTTCTAATGTCCACCATTGTTGTAATGCTTTTTTCGTGTGGCCTTCAAATAAAGTAAGTAAAAGCGATAGTTCAAGGTAAGCTAGATCAAAGAGAGCATTTCCCTCGCGGGCCAAAGCAAAATCAATCAACCAAAAGGCTTCCGGATCGTTTGATATATCCTGATTGCTTTGCATCGCGGGAACAATGATATTTGCAGGATGCAAATCGCCATGTATTTTTCCCCTAAAGAGAAATTGCTTTTGCGGAATGGGGTAAGCAATTTCATCTAACAAGTAAGGCAAGGGATTACTCTTCCATTCATTTTGAGGTAGCGGCTCTCCCTCGATACGCGCGCAGAGCGGATTGCGGACAATATTGGTCAACCGTTCGCGCAAGTCTTTTAGCCGATAATCCTCCAAACCGCTTTTGATCGCCTGAATGATGTTTTCTTGTTTCCCATTGATGTTCTTTTGGGGCATGCTGTCTGTTAATAATATCTGAGCAATTTGGTGTAACTGTGGAGGGGATTGGTTTTCCTTTATCAACACATCTTGAAGCGTTGCGGCCGTTAGCAAACTGTTGCCGGCTACCTGGTAAAAGATACCCGTCAGCGTTTTTGTAGGGTTTTCTAAAGCTAACGCAATATGGGGAACATGTTTGCCCAGCGCTGGCTTGTTTTCAGCTACTCGATGCTCTTTTATTTCTCTGTTTGCATGAGCCGGTTGACAAATCTTGAGAACGTAATGACCTTGCGGTATCAATTGATTATTAGGGGCTACATGAACCGATAATGTCCTGGCTCCAGATAATCCACCGCCAATTACAATAGGATCGTGCAAGAAAACAATTTTAGAACGCAAAAATGTCATATACGTGTTAAATTCTCTGTCGCTGAAATTTTGCGCGACCCACGAACTTGGTAATGGAGCCATTTTTATGCTTGCTGAAAAGCTGCCAGAGTCGATGGTTTTTGATGGAACGGCGCTTTTACTCTTGGTTGTTTCCTCCTGTAAGTAGCCTTCGTTGCTAAATAAAGTATCCCATAAGATATGCGGGCGTACCTTCTTTAGATATTTGTGCAAAGCGGCTGTAAATCCATGTCGTCCAACGTAAGCTAATAACTCGCGGACTTTTCCCGCCTTTGTATTGCCTCCTAAATCATCGTACTCAATGTTTAAGTCAAAACACAAATTGCGTAATTCTTGTTCGTTAAAATGATTGTTCAGGTTTTGGCGAAGATCATTCATGTTATTTGACACCCCTGCATAAAGTTCGCATAGGTTCAGAAATCTTTGTCTCGCCGGTTTTTGTAAATCATGTTCTGATAACATTCTGACAAATCAGGACGAGACGAGCTGCAAAACGACTCTGATAGCGTGATGTAAATGATGTAAATGCGGATTTCAGCCGCCCTTTCGGTATATTGGCGATTATAGCCATCAACATAACGATACTAATTATAAGCCAAATGACAGGCAAACCGTCATGGGTTTCCAATTGGGCGAAGTAGCGACTTAACCATGAGTAGAACGGTATGCCAATGAGTAAGTTAAATGGCAGTATGACACCTAGCGAAGCGGATAAACTAATGGCAATAGATGCAGTATTGTTCACGATATTGCCTAAAACAACTGGAGCGAGAACGTAGGAGGCTGATGCAGATAAAATACTCATCATTGCCGCGTCTCCCGGATCCAACTTTACTAGTGTGCTTGCTATTGCGCCCATCATCCCGCTGATAAGCGATATGAGCAAGCCGTATAAAATCATAGACATCCCTTGCGTTTTTAACGTATGGATGTGAGATCCTGCTTTACGCCCCATTTCGAAAAGAAAATAGCTTAATACTAGATCGAACAATAGGCCATGAAATAAGAATGCCGATGTTTCATAAATGTACGGCCCTGTAACAACACCTGCAATTGTTGCACCTAACAACAAAAGAACGCTTTTATCGTACAGTACTTCTTTGAATGATGCTTTACGGTTCAACAAAAAAACGGCAACAATAATGGCCGGTATTTCCATTAATAGCAACCATGTCGTCGAAATCGGGCTGACAATTGTTCCCGCTTCCGTTAAGAAGGCGGTAGCGGCCGCAAATGTACCAACACTCACAGAACCTTGATGTGCGCTCCATGCGATTCTGGCTTCGCGATCAAGGGATGGCACAAAAGATAGCAAACTTGCCGCTAAAAAGAAAATGGTAAGCGAAAGGACGATGCTTAATGGTCCTGATATAAATAATTCTCCGATTCCCTGTTGTGCAAGTTCGGTGCCACCAACAAAACCAATGCTGATTAATAAATAGTATTTGCTTGATTTCTGGAGGGTCTGTTGTAACTTTTTATTTATAGAGAGTGTGGTATTGGATAGAGTTAGCATAATTCCTAACAAGAATGCAGCCATCAAAAACTTTGTCATTATTTATTCTCCGTATAGATGCGGTTTCTCTGTAGCTTACCTGTAGTACACCCGCACGGCTTGACAGTAAAATAACAAAGTTTTGACAAATTTACGGGAACATTGACGACGCTAGGCCATATGAAAGGGGTTCTCCGTCGCAAGAAGTGCAAGCGAGAGTGGGATTTGGTGTCCATGCGTCGGAAAAATTACGGCCTCGCTGACATAAGCTGCCTGAGGTAGACAAACTTTATGCCAACGATCAGAGACTATTTCAAACTGTGTGTGTTAGAGGATAGAAGGTCTCAACGTCTGCCATGGATTTGAGGTTACTTATGCTTTGCAAAACCGTATTGGAATATTAGACCAGGATCGAAACCAAAGTTATCGCAAACTTCTGTAGGCTCCCATAGTTTTTGAGAAAAACCTCTCCTTCAAGACAATCCTTATTCCACAGTTTTTGAGACGTTTGTGTCACAGTTTCTGAGAAAAACCTACCCATGTCCCGTAATTTTTGAGAATATCCTACATGCACTATTTTTTCTATACCGCAATTTTTGAGAAGAACCTACCCAGTTTTGATCACGTTTCCAGAGCAGCTAGTTGTCAAATAGGATGTTCTCAAAAACTTTGAGACGGAATTCTCAAAAATTGTGGGATGAATTCTCAAAAACTATGGGACAGTTCTCAAAAACTATGGGATCCTACATGCCGTGAGAATTCCGCCAGTGGACGCCCCCCTATTCTCCT